>JBBSIY010000016.1:0-21683 GCA_038257785.1 Lysobacterales bacterium | reverse complement strand
TGTGCGTGTGCCGGTGTTGATGACGGTGCCGAATGCGGCTTCCGGGCGCACACGTCCTGCTACCGGCTGGCCAATCGCTATCTTTATGCACGGCATCACCCGCAACCGCACGGACATGCTCGCCATTTCGGCAACGCTGGCTGCGCAGGGTTTCGCGGTGGTTGCTATCGATCAGCCGCTGCACGGTGTGTCGCCCGGCAACTCGGATTTCGCCACCACCTCGCCGTTCTATGTAAGCGCCAGCAACCCGCTGACGGCGCCGCTGGCTGCGGCCGGCGTCAGCGAGCGTACGTTCAACGTCGACTACGTCAACAATGCGACCGGAGCCCCCGGGCCGGACATGATCCCGGATGCTTCGGGTACCCACTCCATCAATCTGACTTCGCTACTGACCTCCCGCGACAATCTGCGTCAGTCCGTCGCCGATCTATTCGTGCTGGCCGCTACGGTCCCGCGCTTC
This sequence comes from Lysobacterales bacterium, assembly GCA_038257785.1. Taxonomy (GTDB): domain Bacteria; phylum Pseudomonadota; class Gammaproteobacteria; order Xanthomonadales; family Xanthomonadaceae; genus JANNWF01. The sequence goes on along the minus strand of JBBSIY010000016.1, from coordinate 21,223 downwards.
GATATTGACGGCAACGCCACGCCAGACTTTGACAGCTCGCGCATCGCGTTTGTAGGTCAGTCGCTGGGTTCCATCGTCGGCATTCCGTTCCTTGCGCTGGAACCGACCGTCAACGTCGGCCTGCTGTCGGTGCCCGGTGGCGGTATCGCGCAGATGCTTAATGGTTCGCCAACGTTTGGTCCGCGCATCCGCGCTGGCTTGGCCGCGGTGGGTGTGGTGTCCGGTACGCCGGCGTTCAACCAGTTCCTCGGCGCGACGCAGCAGATTCTTGACTCAGCTGATCCGATCAACTATGGGTTCGCGTCAGCCACCAATGCACTGGTGCTGCATGAAGTGGTTGGCGGCGGCACCGTGCTGCCTGATCAAGTGATTCCCAATAGCGTCGCCGGGGCGCCGCTGTCAGGCACTGAGCCGCTGATTCGCGCGTTGGGTTTGCCAAGCATCACGGCAACCACGCAAGCAGCTAACGGTGTTCGTGGTGCGGTCCGCTTCACGCGCGGTGACCACGGGTCACTGCTGAGTCCGGCGGCATCACTGCCGGCTACCCTGGAAATGCAGGGCCAAATGGCGTCCTTCCTAGCGTCCGGCGGCAGCGCCGTGCTGGTGCAGGACTCCTCGGTCATCCGTACGCAATAAGCCCCGAATCGAGGACCCACCATGAACCGCATGATTCAGAAGTCTCGTACGCCTTCGGCCTCGGGTGTCATTCGTCGCCACAGCCCGCTGGCAATGGCAGTGGCTGCCGTGTTGCTCGCGCCGGCCGCCAACGCTATTGAGATCAACGCCGGGGAGATCACCGGCACGCTCGATACCACCGTTTCCTACGGCTACTCGCAGCGCGTGCAGGATCGAGCCGACGGCTTAGTTGGCAAGGCCGTATTCAACCCGTTTCTTGCCGCCCAGATCTCCGCGCTGCAGAGTCAGGGGCGCTACTTGGACGCGCAAGCGCTGCAAATCGCCGCCCAGGGCCGCTTCTCGATTAATCGCGACGACGGCAACCTGAAGTACGACAAAGGCGATGCCATCTCCAACGCATTCAAAATCACCAGCGAGCTATCGCTCAACTATCGCGACTCAGGTGTCTTTGCGCGTGCGACCTACTTTTACGATTTTGAAAACAATCGCCGTGATGATCTGACCGAAGAGGCGAAAGATCTGATCGGCAGCCGCTTCCGCTTGCTCGACGCCTTTGTGTTCCACAACTTCGACATTGGCGAGAGCGTCACCGCCAACCTCCGTGTGGGTCGTCAGGTGATCAGCTGGGGCGAGAGCACCTTCATCCAGAACGGCATCAACGTCATCAATGCTGTCGATCTTTCCGCGCTGCGTGTTGCTGGTGCTGAGCTGAAAGAAGCCTTTCTGCCGCTGGATGCCGTCTATGCGTCCTTTGGTCTGACTGAAAATCTGTCGCTCGAAGCCACCTATCTGCTCGAGTTCGAAGAAATTGAAATCGATGCGGCCGGTACCTACTTCAGCGCCAATGACTTCGCGTCGCCCGGCGGTACCTACGTGATGTTGGGCTTCGGCACGGTGCCGCAGCCGGTGTTGAACCCTGAGCTGTATTCGCGAGTCTGCTTGAGCGGTGCGGCTGGCTTCGGCCAGAGTGATAACGGCTTGCCGACGGCGCTCGTAGCCGCTGGCTGCGGCGCATCCTTCCCGCGCGCGCCGACTCAGTACGCCAAGGACTCGGGCCAGTTTGGGTTTGCGCTGCGCTACTTTGCGTCTGAGCTAAACGACACCGAGTTTGGCTTTTACTATCTGCGCTACCACAGCCGCGTGCCGCTGATTTCCGGCATCTCGGTGACCAGCACCAACCTCAGCACGGGACGTTATTTCCTCGAGTATCCGGAAGATATCGACCTGTACGGCCTGAGCTGGAACACCTCGCTACCGTATGGCGTAGCGTGGCAGGGCGAGCTCAGCTACCGCGACAACATGCCGTTGCAGATCGACGACGTTGAGCTGCTGTTCGCCGGCATAACCCCGATCAACGGCATCGTGCCGCAGCCGGGACTGCGCTTCTCCAGCCAGCTTGGCAGCTTTGGTCCCGGTCAATACATTCGCGGCTGGGATCGTCACGAGGTGAGTCAGCTGCAGTCGACCTTCACCAAGCTGTTCGGTCCGAACAACTTTATTGGCGCTGAAGCGGTAGCGGCGGTGCTGGAAGTGGGCGGCACCAAGGTGTGGGATTTGCCAGATCCGTCGATCCTTCGCTACGAGGGCGAAGGTACTGACACGGGCGGTGGTTTCGACATCAGCACCGGCGCGCTGCGCAATCCGCAGACGCTCGACCCGAACGGCTTCCCGACCAGCTTCAGCTGGGGCTATCGCGCCGCCATTCGTGCCGACTACTCCAACGTATTCGGTGGCCCGGTCAATGTGTCGCCGCGCATCGCGTTCAACCACGACGTCAACGGCATCACGCCTGGACCGGGTGGCAATTTTCTGGAAGATCGCAAGTCGATCACGGTCGGTGCCGAGGCCAACTACCTGAACCAATGGGCGTTTGACCTCAGCTGGACCATCTTCACCGGAGGCAAGCCGTTCAACCAGATTTACGATCGCGACTTCGCTTCGTTCTCCGTGAAATATTCCTTCTGATTTTGCAGGCAGGGAGATAACCGCAATGCGCACAATGAAACTCGGCGCCATCGCCGTGACCATCGCAGCAGCGATGCTGGCGAACGCTAGTCATGCTGCTCCACCCGCCGATCAGATTGCCCGTCTGGGTAACGATCTGACCGCGTTTGGTGCAGAAAAAGCCGCGAACGCCTCCGGTACCATCCCGGCCTACACCGGTGGTATTACCTCACCGCCGGCTGGCTATAAAGTGGGCGATCATCATCCAGATCCGTTCGCCAGCGACGCCATCGCGTTGACCATTACGCCGGCGAATTACAAGCAATATGCCGATCAGCTGACCGTTGGTCAGCAGGGCATGTTTGCCAAGTACCCGACGTTCGCGATGAATGTGTATCAGACGCGACGCTCGGCATCGTTTCCTCAGCGGACGTACGACTTCACCCTGAAGAATGCCGGGACAGCCAAGCTTGTAGCGGACGGCGATGGCGTTACCGACGCCGCTGAAGGCATTCCGTTTCCGATCCCGTCGAATGGCTATGAGGCGATCTGGAATCACAAGCTGAAATACAAAGGCGTCTCGGCCGCTCGCTGGGCCAACCAGGCTGCACCGACCGCCAGCGGCCAGTACAACATGGTGCGCATTCGCGAAGAGCTGCTGGGTCTTTACTACAAGCCCGGCAACACGATCGCTGATATCAACAATATCTTGATCTACTTCTATCAAGTCGTAGAAAGCCCGGCCCGTCTGGCGGGACAGGTGTTGCTGGTGCACGAAACGCTGAACCAGCAGACCCAGCCGCGCCAAGCATGGATTTACAACCCGGGTCAGCGCCGCGTGCGCCGCGCTCCGAACGTTGCCTATGACAACCCGGGCACTGCGTCGGACGCCCTGCGCACCAATGACATGACCGACATGTTTAATGGCGCGATGGATCGCTACGACTGGAAGCTGGTGGGCAAGAAAGAGATGTACGTGCCCTACAACTCGTACAAAGTTCATAGCGACAAGGTGAAGGCCTCAGACATTTTGAAGCCGGGGCACGTCAATCCTGACCTGCTGCGCTACGAGCTGCATCGCGTATGGGTAGTGGATGCGACGCTCAAAGCCGGCAAACGGCATATCAATGCGCGTCGCACGTTCTACATCGATGAAGATAGCTGGCAGATTCTGATTGTTGATCACTATGACGGTCAGGGCCGGATGTGGCGTTATTCAGAAGCGCCTTCGATCAACTACTACGAAGTCCCGGTGTTCTGGAGCACGATGGAAAACCATCATGATCTGCAGTCCGGTCGCTACATCGCAACCGGTATTGATAACGAGGAAAAGATGTACGACTTCTCGTTCCAGACAACGCCTGACGCCTTCTCGCCACAGGCGCTCCGCTCGCGCGGCGTTCGCTGAGCGTAATGGGTAGATGAATCAGCGGCCAGCCGCGCAGATAACGCGCGGCTGGCCGTTTTTTTTTGTGACTTTGCGCAGAGTCGCTAGCAAGCGCCCTGCGTAAAACGTAACGGGGGGACGCAACCATGACGCAATATTCCATGACGCGGTACTCAGTGACTCGCCTGCTTAACCGCTTAGCCCTCGCGGTAGTCGTCATACCCACATGTGTGCAAGCTGCGGAGCTGCAGTCAGAGCTAATGCCGCTGGCGCAGACGCGCTCTCTGATGCTGGACATCGCAGAAAGCGACCAGCGGGCCGTCATGGTGGGCGAACGCGGACATGTATTTGTTTCCGAGTCACGCAGCGATTGGCGTCAGATCGAGGCCGTCCCCACGCGGGTAACCTTGACCGCAGTCGCAGCGGTTGGCGAAAGCGTTTGGGCGGTGGGTCATGAAGGCACCATCATTCACAGCGCTGACGGCGGCTTGACGTGGAAGCTGCAGCGCAGCGACCCGTGGCATCCCTTGGCCGATGACGAAGAGTTCGACCCGCGGCAAGGCGTGCCGCTGCTCGACATCAGCATGCTTGATGCGCAGAACGGTATTGCGATCGGTGCCTACAGCTTGATGTTGAAGACGCAAGACGGGGGTGCGACATGGGCGCCGGTTCGCGTATCGCCGGTGGCCGACGGCGGAGTGGACGACTCTGCCGACAGCGCAGATGAATCTGAAGCCGTCAGTGATGACCCAATCAACGACGAAACCATCGACTGGACGTTCTCCGACGACGATCTTGCGCTCGACGACGAAGTCGACCCACACCTCAATGGAATTACACGCACCGGCGATGGCTCGCTGATGGTGGTCGGCGAGCGCGGCGCTATATTCCGCTCGCGCGACCAAGGCGCGACATGGGAGCGTATGCAGCTTCCCTATGAAGGCTCAATGTTTGGCGTGGTGGGCTACGACGATCAGCGCGTGATCGCCTATGGCATGCGCGGCAACGTGTTCGAAAGCGCTGATCTAGGCACTACTTGGAACGAGCTCGACAGCGGTACCAATCAGACCTTGATGGGAGGCGCAGTTTTGGCCGACGGTGGTGCAGTACTGGTTGGCGGCAGCGGTGCGATTATCGTGCGTGAATCCGCAAGCGCGGACTTCGTCGACTACCGTTTTGAGACCTCCGAGCAGGAGACGCCCGTGCTGGCTGCGGTGCTGCCGCTTGGAAAAAACACATTCATCGTGGGTGGTGAGAAAGGCCTCGGCCGCTTCCAAGCCCAACCGAAGGCGGGGGAGTAGGTCATGGCGCACGGATCAAACAACGCGGCTGGGCCAATCACTCGCGCCCTAGAAAACATGGTGTTCGGCGCGCGGCCTCTAGTGCTCGCGGTGTTCGCCATCATCACCGTGGTGATGATTTATTTCGGCAGCCAGCTGCGCATCGACGCTGGGTTCAAGAAGCAGATTCCGCTGCAGCACGAATACATGCAGACCTTTCTCGACTATGAGAAAGACTTCGGCGGCGCGAATCGGGTTCTTGTTGCGCTGATTGCCGATGACGGCAACATGTTCGACGCTGAGTTCTTTAAGGGCTTGGAAGGTCTGACTTCCGACATCATGGCGATCGAGGGCACGGACAAGGCGCGGGTACGGTCGCTGTTCACGCCTAACGTGCGCTTCGTGGAAGTGGTTGAAGATGGCTTCGCCGGCGGCAACGTGGTGGGCTCAGAGTTTGTGGTTGATAGCGCAACAGCGGAAGACTTCGCGGAAATTCGCAGCAATATCGTCAAGGCCAACATCGTTGGGCGGCTAGTCGCTAAAGACTGGTCAGGCGCGATGATCTGGGCCGACCTTGTGCCAGAAGACGCGCAAAACAAGCTCGACTATCAGGCGGTTGCCGCACAGCTAGAGGCGCTGCGTCAAAAATACGAAGTTGATGGTCACACCGTGCACATCATTGGCTTTGCCAAGATGGTGGGCGACATCAGCGACGGCGCGCGTTCCGTCATCAAGTTCTTCGTCCTCACCATCGCCTTTACGTGGCTGCTGCTGTTTCTCTATTCGACCTCAGGAAAGCTGGCCAGCCTGACGGTGTTTGCGGCGCTAATTTCGGTGGTCTGGATGCTCGGCGCGCTGCGTCTGATGGGCTTCGGTATCGATCCGATGAACATCCTCACGCCATTCTTGATTTTCGCCATCGCTGTAAGTCACGGCGAACAGATGATCAACCGTTTTCGCGGCGAGATTTTCTTTGGCGGGATGGAAGACGGTAACGCGGAAGAGTTGCGTAAGCGTCGCGGTACAGACTCGCTCACCGCCGCTCGTACCGCCTTTCGCATGCTGCTCGCTCCGGGCTCGGTCGCGCTGATCGCCGGCTGCATCGGCTTCGCCACCATCCTGCTGATCCCGATTCGCATCATCTTCGAGCTCGCCATTACAGCGACCGTAGGCGTTGCGATCACGGTGTTCACCGATCTCGTCTTGCTGCCGGTGATGCTCTCGTACACCACGCTCAGCAATATGGAGCGCAAGCGTGAGTTCCGTCTGCGCCAGCTCACCCGCTTTGATCGCGTATGGGCCGCGCTCTCGAAGTTCAGTAAGCCGATGGCCGCCGCTTTCATTCTCCTGATCGGCGTGAGCATCTGGTACTTCGCTGAGCAGCGCGGCGACCGCGTGATGGTCGGCGATGCGCAGGAAGGCGTAGCCGAGCTGCGGCCAGAGGCTCGCTACAACGTCGACGCGCGGATGATCACGCAGAAGTTTGCGCTGGGCGTCGACATCATCAACGTTATCGCCGAAGCGCGTCCCAACGCCTGTACGCAGAGCTACGCCGCGATGGAGCTGATGGATCGGTTCGCTTGGCACCTCAGCAATGTCGAGGGCGTGCAGCAGGTCATCACACTGCCCAGCGTCGCCAAAATTGTTAACTCCGGCTGGAACGACGGCTCGGCGAAATGGCGCATCTTGCCGCGCGATAATGACTCCCTGCGCTTGGCCACGCAGGCGTTTGAGACCGATTCGGGATTGCTCAACTCCGACTGTTCAGCGATGCCGATTACGGCGTTTCTTTCAGACCACCGGGCCGAGACCATCGACAGGATCGTCGCGGCGGTCAAACAGTTCCGTGATGAAAACAACGCCTGGCATGTCGGCGTCAACCTGAAAGACAAGCTCGCCGCCGATGCCGAAGCCGCTGCAGAAAAAGGCGAAACGTTCGTCTCCGACGAGGTGAATCTGCGTCTAGCCACCGGCAACGTCGGCGTCATGGCCGCCATCAACGACACCGTGCGATCTGTTGAACATCAAATGCTGTACCTGCTGTACGGCGCAGTGTTTTTGATGTGTCTGATCAGCTTCCGCAGCCCGCTCGCAGCGCTGTGCATCGTCCTGCCGCTGGTGCTGGTCACCGAGCTTGGCCACAGCCTGATGGTGTATTTGGACATCGGCATGAAGGTCAACACGCTGACCGTCATCGCGCTCGGCGTCGGCATCGGCGTTGACTACGGCATCTACATCTTCGCCCGCATGCGCGAGGCCATGAATCAAGGCAAGACGCTATCCGAGAGCTACTTCATCGCCCTCAAAACTACCGGCATCGCGATCTTCTACACCGCGCTGACGCTGGCCGCGGGCGTGGCGACATGGATATGGTCCGACCTTAAGTTCCAGGCCGACATGGGCCTGATGCTGACCTTCATGTTCGTCGTCAACATGATCGCCGCCATCATCTTCCTGCCTGCCCTATGCCGCTGGCTGATGCGCCCGACCGAGAAAGACAACTGGGTGCCGCCGTCTGCGTGAGGCGTGTCGCTTAGTTAGGTAACAAAAAAACCCCGCGTGTATCGCGGGGTTTTTTTTGCGCACCGATGCATTTCGCTCGATAAAGGTGAAAGATGCGGGTGTCGCGGTGGGGCTGACGGGCACATTCGATAATGCAGCTGCCACGGGTCCAACCCAACCAATTTTGCAGAACAGCAATGAGTAGACGTTGGGAAGTGCACCCGCCAACGTTATTGAGGTCGCGCCAGCAACTCAGATAGCGCGACTGCTCAACACAGCAAAGGCGACGAACTAATCGTCTACAAAATAGCCGGTATTACGGTGCCAAGCGCCACTCGCGCTGTCGATCAAGAACTTCGTGTCGGAATCCGAATAAGACTCCCAAACGAGGACGTGCGTGACTTCAAATTCGTTGGCGCGCAAGAGGTGGTCACGGTACTTCACCCACGGGTCACCGGAACCATCCCGCCTGTACAGGCGAAATCGAGTATTGCCGTGGCACGAAACTGTGCGGGAGTGGGCATCATCGCCTTCTGACATTACGCGCACGCTGGAGGTACGCAAGGTGTTGGCACACCAGTACGCGTGATCGTCGTCGTAACTTGGGTTGCCAAATAGATCAAGAAGCGCTGCGCTGCATTCAATGTCTTTGAATTGCTGGGCGTCGTTGCCAATGTTGTTACAAAACCCTGGGCGCGACTCAATGGGACTGTCGAGAATGGCAACGGACTTAGCTTCGGTTTTCAAGGCTTCGGTTTTCAAGTCTTGAAGCTCCGACATGGCCTTTGCGCGATCTGGACAGTGCGTGAACAAGATGTCGGGCACGCGTTCTTTGCTTAGGTAGGCAAAAATCTGCGCCGCGCAAAGCGCCTTGTTGGTGTCTTTCGCTGCGGCGTCAAGCTTTCGAAATGGCGTATCCATGCTTGTGCCGCGCTCGCTGATGATTACCATGTGATCGCCAAACTGCTCCATTTTGATCTCACCAGTTGGCAGTGCCTGGTGCAAAAGAATTTGTGACGGACGCACGACGTCTTTGCTGACGTCTGCTATCGCAGACGTAGCCCCGAGGCCAGAAAGCAACGCGGTCAACGCGCAGACCTGTTTAATACGTTTCATATCAGCTCCAACTTCTGAAGGGATTCTCAAGTCGCGTCCCGAATGCGTGAGCTGCGGCTTGGGGTGGTGAGCAAGTGGCTCTATGCACCTAACGCAAGATCAAATTCGCAGGGGCCACGTTTAGGCTGGCGCTTGAGGTTGCGATCGTTTTGGGCGTGCCGAAAAGAATCGAGGCCAGAGATTGCTGCCAACCATTTCGGCTTAACGCTTGTCCCACGCGCTGACTAAGCAATTTCAGCGGTGATTGCAGCTCCCAAGGCGTTAGAGCTCAGGTGGCACCACGGCCACTCGCGCTTTCGTGCGTGCACGTAAGGCAATTGCTAAAACGCCGCCCAGCACCATGGCACCGCCGATAAACAGGCGCGGGCCGGGTCGGTCGCCCCAGAAGAGGATGCCCAATCCGACGGCGAAGACGGGGGTGATCAGGAGGTAGGGTGTGACCTGCGAAACCGGGTAGCGCTGCACCAGCCAGACGAATAGTCCGTGACCGAGCACGGAGGCAAATATCGCGGCGTACGCAACACCTACCCACGCGACCCACGGCGCTGTTGTAATCACCGCGTACTGGTTTTGTTCGAACATAGCGCTGATCAGCAGCAGCGGCAATATGCCGATCAGCGCGCTCCACGCCTGCTGATTCAGAGGATGAATGCCCTTTAGTCCACGCAGCATCACCGTTCCGCACGCTAATAACAGCGAGGCGAGCAGCATCAGCAGCAGCGAGAGTGGAGCGGCGAGCACCAGCGGGTCAAAGCCAAGTACGAGAATTCCAGCAAAGCTGACGCCAATGCCGACGCTGGTGCGCCAACCAAATCGCTCGCCTAAGAAGATCACCGCGAGGATGGCGGTCATCGGCACATAGCTCTGCGTGACGATGGCGGGCGATGACAGGTTGCCAGCGATACTAATCGCCCAAAAGCTGAAGCCGAAATGCAGCGCACCGGAGCACAGGCTGATGGCGATCAGTCGCGGCCATTGTCCTTCAGGCGGCTTGCGCAGCCACGGAATCAGCAGCAGAGCGACCAGCATCAGCCGCAATGCCGTGAACAGGAACGGCGGCAGATGTTGGAGGGCAGCTGCGGAGGTTAGGAAGTTGCCTGCCCACGCGAGGCATATAAGCAGGACTAGCAGCAGGTGACGAGGGGGCATCAGCAGGGTCGCTATGAGTTTTACAAGTGCAGCAGTGCGCGTTGATCCCGCAATCGCGCTGCGAGTTTTCCTTTTCCACTTACGACCCAGGCAATACTTTGAACCACACGCCCAAAATCGTCATTGCGAAGCGCCGCAGGCGCTGTGGCAATCCAGCTGTATTGTTTTTCCGCTTCGCGGAGGGCTCGACTCAAAGCGCTAAAGGGAGAGCTGGATTGCCACGGCCGACGAAGCCGGCCTCGCAATGACGGTAGGGAGCGTTGTCGGTTCACGGCATCGCCTTTAGTTTCCATCGCGACAGAAATCTCGCAATGACGTGCTCTGGCTGAGCTAAGTAGCCCGGATGCAGCGCAGCGGAATCCGGGTTGTTGCTGATTGCCGCATGTCGGCCCCGCATCGCGCTGCGCGGCATTCTGGCTACGGTCCTGTATCGACGGCCTCAGGTTCAGTAACTCAGCCCCAAGCGCCGAAACAGCTTGCTCATCAGCCACATTGGGCCGATCAATAGGTAGGTCAAATCAGTCAAAAAAGACGGGCGCTTGCCTTCGATTTCATGGCCAATGAACTGCACGATCCAAGCAACCACGAACGCTGCAATTCCGCTCCACAAAAGCAGCGTGCTGCCGACCATCTGATGCAGCCACCAGGTGAGCGCAAGCAGACCGCTGAAGGCGAGCAATAGAGCGAACGCCAGCGGTCGCGAGAGACGCAGGTAGTAGAGCATCGACGCGGCGAGCGCTAGGCCGGCCCACAGTCCTGGTCGGCCTAGTCCGGGCGGCACCGGAATCACCCACAGCAGCGCCACCACCGACCACACGATCACCGGCACGCAAAGCCAATGGATCAGCTGATTGGTCGCGTTGCGATGGTCTTCCGAATAGTTGCCGAGGTATTGGTCAACCGGGCGGCGCGGATCGGCGTAGGTCTCGTTCATGATGCTCTCCCTCAGACGAACTCAATGTCGCACAAACGGCGCAGCGCTTCGCGATAGCGTTCGCGAGTGCCTTCGATGACGCTCGCCGGCAGACGCGGTCCGGGCGACACCTTGTTCCAGTCGAGCGTTTCCAGATGATCACGCACGAACTGTTTGTCGTAGCTCGGCGGACTGCTGCCAACGCGGTAGTCCTCAGCGGGCCAAAAGCGCGAAGAGTCGGGTGTCAACAGCTCGTCCATGATGCGAAGCTTGCCCTCGGCGTCGACGCCGAATTCGAGCTTGGTGTCGGCGATGATGACGCCGCGCTCCGCTGCAAATGCAGCCGCGAAGCGATACACCGCGAGCGTTGCCTCGCGCACCTGCTCGGCGAGCTCGCCGCCGATGCGCGCGACCACGGCGTCGAAGCCAATGTTCTCGTCATGGTCGCCGACCGCAGCCTTGCTGCTCGGCGTAAAGATCGGCGCGGCCAGCTGCTCGGCCTGACGCAAACCGGCGGGCAGGTCGATGCCGCACAGCGCGCCGCTGGCTTGATAGTCCTTCCAACCCGAGCCAATCAAATAGCCGCGCGCAATGGCTTCGACCGGAATCGGTTTGAGCTTCATCGCGACCACGCTGCGCTGCGCGTAGAGCGCATTGTCGGTGCCGGTTGGCAATACGCTTGCCACACCGATGCCGGTCAAGTGATTCGGCATCAGGTGGGCCGTGCGCGCAAACCAGACGTTCGACATCTGGCAAAGCATTTCGCCCTTGCCGGGGATCGGATCAGGCAGCACCACATCGAAAGCGGAAAGACGATCGCTTGCCACCATCAGGAGGCGATCGTCAGGCAGTTCAAACACGTCGCGCACCTTGCCGCGATGCAGCAGGGTGAGCGTAGGCAGGTCAGCGCTGTGTAAAACCGTGGACATGGCGAAAGTCTGTCGCGTGGGTCGCAAGCTCGCCATTGTAGCGGCGAGCGGTCGATACCCGGCCTGCACATCGGTGCTTGCTACACTTTAGGCATGAGATATGTGTTGATTTTTCGATGATCGCGGCGCTGCTGCGCTTTACCAATGCGGTGATTGCGGTTGCTCTGTTGGCGGCCTGCGCACCGCCGCCCGTCGCCGATGCGCCCCTCGCAGGCGCGCCGCCCGCCAAACTCGGCCTGTGCGTCGGTTGTCACGGCGTACGAGGCATCGCCAGCTTGTCCGGCTATCCGCACTTGGCCGGCCAAGATGCGGAATATTTGCGTGCAGCGGTTAACCAATATCGCGATGGCTCGCGCCCACATGCGGCGATGCGCGCGTCGGTCAACGCCATCACGCAGGAAGATTTAGACCTCATCGTCGCGTATTACGCGGCGCTGCCGCGCGACGGAGGCCTCTGATGCGTATCTACGGCAAGATTTTTGGCGCCATCATTGGCTGGCTCGTGCTGCGGCATCCCATTGGTGCGGTCATCGGCTTGGCACTCGGTCACGCGTTGGATGCCGGCTGGTTCAGGACGGAACCGGCTAATGACGCGCTGGCGCGGGCCTATCAAACACTGTCAATCGATGCGTCGGTCAACGACCAAGCGGTGGATCAGGCCTATCGCCGGATGATGGCGCAGTACCATCCCGACAAAGTAGCCGGCGCGGCGGAAGAGATTCGCCTGATCGCTGAGCAGCGCGCCAGCGACATCAACGCCGCTTACGACACGGTGATGGCGGCGCGGCGCAAGAGCGATCCCTGACTTCTCGTTTCTATTCCCAAGCGTTCACTAGCTATGTCGAACTGCATCATCGCCCCATCCATCCTCTCGGCCAATTTCGCCCGCCTTGGCGAAGAGGTTGATCGCGTCCTTGCTGCCGGTGCCGACTGGGTGCATTTCGACGTCATGGACAACCACTACGTGCCCAACCTCACCATCGGTCCGCTGGTCTGCGAGGCGCTGCGTAAGCACGGTGTCACTGCACCTATCGATGTGCATTTGATGGTTGAGCCGGTGGACCGGATCGTGCCGGATTTTGCCAAAGCAGGTGCCAGTCTGATTAGCTTCCACCCAGAGGCCAGCAAGCATGTGGATCGAACTCTGCAGATCATTCGCGATCACGGCTGTCAGGCTGGGCTGGTGTTAAATCCGGCGACGCCGATCGAGTGGGTCGATCACGTGATGGAGCGGCTGGATTTGATCTTGGTGATGTCGGTCAATCCAGGGTTCGGCGGACAAAGTTTTATCCCAGGCGCGCTGACCAAACTGCGCACGCTGCGGCAGCGAATTGATCAAAGCGGCTTGCCGATCCGGCTTGAAGTCGACGGCGGCGTTAAGGCCTCGAACATCCGCGCGATTGCGGCTGCAGGTGCCGATACGTTTGTGTCGGGCTCGGCGATTTTTGGCGAGTCAGACTACGCGGCGGTGATTCAACAGATGCGCAACGAAGTGGCGGCGGCGCGCGGGCAGACGTAGGGCGCGTCTCGGACGCACCAAGGACCATTCGGCAAGCGCGCGGTGCGTCCGAGACGCACCCTAGGATGGTGGGCCTTGCGTACGCCGAAACGCGCGCGGCGTGGTGCCGGTCCAGCGGCGAAAGCAGCGGCTGAAGTTGGAGGCGTCGGCGTAGCCAAGCCGTTCGGCGATGGCTTCGACGGGTTCATTCGACTCGGTCAGCAGGCGCTTGGCGCGGTCGCTGCGCGCTTCATCGAGCAGCTCCCGAAAACTGCTGCCGGCCGCCGCCAAGCCGCGGTAAAGCATGCGTAGCGATACGCCGAATTGCGCAGCGCTCGCCTCCGCACTCGGATAGCGGCCCTCGCACTGCCACAGCAATCGCCGCAAGCGGCTGGATAGGTCGCGCTCGGCGGCACCTGCTTGCAGGCGACGTTCGCACTCCTGCCGCGCAAGCTCAAAGGCCTGCGGATCGGCGCTTAGGCAAGGGGCGTCTAGAAGCTCATTTGGAAACCGCATCCGCAGGTCACGCGCGTCGAACCGCCGCTCGCCGCTCAGATACGCAGCGTAGTGCCGCGACCACGCGGGTTCTGACCACGGCAGTTCGATGCGCAGATCGATCAGACGCCGACCGGCCATGCTCTCAAGCAGCTGCACCAGCATCACCGCGCTCGCCTCGAACACAAAGCGCCGCGCGACACCAAGATCGGCGTTTTCCGCGATAGATAGATGGGTGAAGCGCGCGCCGCGCTGCGCACTCAGCCGCAACACCGGCGCGCGCAACGCGATGAAGCGAATCGCCACGTCGAGCGCCTGCCGCAAACTGCCGCTGGCCGCTGCGGCAAAGCCGACGGGTCCGTGGCTTATGGCCTGCGCCGCGGCACCGAGTTCAAGTCCCAGCCACGGACTGCCGCTGCGCTGGATGGCGGCGGGCACCAGTATTTGCAGCGCCGCTACGCTGACATCGGCATCGCTGACGTGTGCGGTTGGATCGAGCGAGCGCATGAGGTCATCGATCAACACGCCGCGCTGTTTCAGCAGCGCTGACAGCAGACGCAGGTACAGCGGATGCACGCCGGGCTCGGCAGCGGGAACGTGGGCAGTTGTCGGCATCAGGTGATGCTGGCACGAAATGACGATACGCGGGCAATGCTTGCCCTGTTGCGTCGCGTGGGTCAGGCGCAAGCTAGCCTCACCTAGCGGAGACTTCCCAACAAACCGTTCGCCCAGAGCCTGTCGAAGGGCCTTCGAGAGTGTCGCTGGCCCTTCGACAGGCTCTGGGCGAACGGATATCGAACCTCGTCTCCGAACATTTGTCGCGCTCGACCCGTCGCACGCGACTGCAAGCTAAAACCAACCAAGCCAAATCCAAGCAAGCTAAGTCGTAGGAAAACTCACCGTGAGCAGCGTCCAAACCATCCAGACCGACAGCTATCGAGACCGCAAGCGCCATGCGTGGCTGCTGTCGTTACTGGTGCCCTGCTTGGTGGGGGCTGGCCCGCTGATGGCGGCGCTGATGGCCGATGCGCGCTGGCTTTGGGCACCGCTGCTGCTGGTGTACGTCGTCATCCCGCTGCTTGATCCTCTGTTTGGCGAAGACCAGAGCAATCCGCCGGAGTCGGCGGTCGCTGAGTTGGAATCCGACCGCTACTACCGCTACGTGACGTGGGCGCTGGTGCCGATGCTGTGGGGCTGGTTTGTGTTTGGCGCGTGGTTTGTGGCGACTCAGCCGCTGCCGCTGCACGGCTATCTGGCACTGAGCCTGTGCGCCGGCGTGGTCGGTGGTTTTTGCATCAACGCCGGCCACGAGATTGGTCATAAAAAAGAGGCGCTGGAGCGCTGGCTGGCGAAGTTCGCCCTCGCGCCAACGGCGTATGGCCACTTCTATGTCGAACACAATCGCGGCCATCATCGCGACGTGGCGACGCCGGAAGATCCGGCATCGGCACGGATGGGTGAGTCGATCTATCGCTTCATCCTGCGCGAGTGGCCAGGCGGCTGGGCGCGCGCTTGGCGGATTGAGTCCGAGCGCCTGCAGAAGGAAGGCCGTCGCCCGCTCAGCCTGCACAACGATATCGTGCAAACATCGCTGATGACCGCCGCGCTGTGGGCGGTTTTGCTGCTGTGGTTAGGAATTGCCGTTCTGCCGTTTTTGCTGATTGCCGCTGCGTGGGCCAACTTTCAGCTGACCTCAGCCAACTACATCGAACACTACGGCCTGCTGCGTCAGCGCGACGCGGATGGTCGCTACGAGCGCTGTCAGCCGCGCCATTCGTGGAACAGTAATTCGCTGATGTCGAACTGGGTGCTGTTTCATTTGCAGCGCCATTCCGATCACCACGCCAACGCCGCGCGGCGCTATCAATCGCTGCGTCACTTCGACGAAGCGCCGCAGCTGCCGACCGGCTACTTCGGCATGTTTCTGATCGCTTACGTGCCGGCGCTGTGGTTTCGGGTGATGAACCCGCGGCTGCTCGATGCAACCGCGCATGATCCGAACGCCGTCAACATGGATCCGCGTTGCCGGCAGCGTCTGCTGCGTGATTATTTTGCGGCGACCAGCTGAGCTTCTTCAGTCCGATCTTCGTCGACACTGATGGGGATTGCCACGACGACATAGCGCAGCGGTCCGCCGCTTTGGATGGCGTCGAACGGCCAGCAGGTGACCAGCACCAGCTGATCGCTGTCATCGCGCAACGGCAGACGCTCTGTGCGGCTGTCAGCGACCCGCAGTTCAGTGACCCGATAGCGCCGCGCTCCATCTGGTGACTCCACGTTAATTTCATCTGCCGGTGCGAGCTCTCGCAGCCAGCTAAAGTGCGTGTCGCGGTGCGCGCTGATGATGGTGGTGCCGGCTGATCCCGGCAAGGCGCTGGCTTCGGCCCAGCCGGGCGCAAACGCCATCGTGCGGCCGCTGTCACCGGCCAGCACGATTTGCTCGATACCCAATCGCGCCATATGCAAGCGCGCGACCGGATGGCTATCGGCCCACGGCCAGGGCTTGTGGGCCGCGCCGTCCTGCTCCATCGCGTTCCATGCCCGATGCAGCAGCACCTGCGCCAGCGCCGCCTTGGCGTGGATGTAGCCGGCGTTGCCAACCAGCGCGAGTGCGAGGCTGACCAGCAGACCGGTTGCCCAGCGGCGCGCAATCACGAGAGTGTCGCGCTAGCATAAGCGCCTTGGCGCGCATTGAAGTCGCAGTGCATCCGGTCGCGGACCCGTGCTCCTAGTGGGCATTTTCGCTGTGGCTCCTGGATTGCCACGGCCGATAAAGCCGGCCTCGCAATGACGAGCGCTCTGGTCGATGTATGCAACGAGTTGAGGCGTGCGTTCATGGCGACGGCATCCGACGCGTGCGAACTGAGCGCGGAACGTAAACCCCCAAGCGACGCAGGCAGGTCGCCTTCGAGCACTTACGCAGACGCGGCTCGGGTTCAAGCAGATGCGGCGTGTGCGGCGTGAGCGCGCTGCGCGGATCGGCGGTGGTGTGGTCGAGGACGAGGATCATGGGCTGCTCCTTGTTGGTGAGTGCATTCGAACGAGCGGTGTTTCGCAATGAATAAGCGCGTTCATTGCAGACGCGACGACTCACGCTAGGCCTGGCGCATGTGCTTGCTCATCGCGCCGGCGAAACACAGCGCCGGCAATGAGCAGCAGGGTGACGGCGATGCCGATCTGACTGCGTGCGCTGGTCGCGCCCTGTGCGAGCGCCAAGCTGTCTGCCGCTGCCGCATTCGGGATGTCGGTCGCAGCCAGCGCGGCGTCCAGCGGTCGGCTGGGTGTGCGTTCAACCGCAATCAGACTGCTGAAGCGGCTGGCCAAACCGTGCTGCAGGGCGGTTTCCAGAATTAGCGCGCGGCCCTCTTCTTCGCCGAGACCCAGCCGCATGGCGTCTTCAATCGCCTCGATGCGCGCGCGTCCCCACAGTCGACCCACACCCTCGGCACGGACAACCTGCAGCGGGTTGAGCAACATCTTCGAGCGCCACGGCCTGTCCGATGTCTGACCGACGATGTTCATCTCGCCCTGCAGCACCGGCAGGCGGGCGACGATTAGCAGCGGCTCACCGGCATACAGGTCGGGCAGCTGCGGCGGATACACGTCGGTGGCATCTGGCCATTGCACGGTCAGGTCACGCAGCACCGGACGATCCAGTCGCGCGAACAGGCCGCTCATGCGCTCGGCGACTTCTTGAATGTCGCGAATGACGACTTGGCTGCCGCGGCCGATTTCGGCGGCCTTGCGGATGAAGTGACTGTTCGGCGCACTGCCGATACCAATCGGAAAGACGCGCGCTTCGCCGTGCAGGGTCTCGATCAAGGTCAGCAGATCAGCTTCGTTGCCGATCGCGGCGTCGGTCGCCAGCACCACCTGTCGCACCATGCCCGCCGGCGGCACGCCTTCAAAAGCCAGATGAAGCGCAGGGGCCATCTCGGTGCCGCCCTCGGCGCTGAGGCTGGCCACATAGCGACGCGCTCGGCTGATGCTGTCATCGGTGACGCTGAGCGATTCCGGCGACATCCGCTCGCTGACATTGCTGAAGCGAATAATGTTGAAGCGATCTTGCGGGCCCAGCTTGACCAGCGCCGTATCCAGCGCGGCAATCGCCTGATTCATCGCACTGCCGGACATCGACCCCGATGTATCGATAACCAGAATCATTTCCCGCGGCAGTGCCTTCACCGGCAGCGTCGGCGGCAGCAGCATCAGTAGCGCATAGTGTTCGCCATCGACCTCTTCAGTGAACACCGCGCGCTGCGGCACGCTGCTCGGCATTGGCCGCCAGCGCAGTTCGAAATCACGATCAGCTAGCTCAACGAGATTGGCCAACTGGATGCGCTGAAAGCCGACCTTCTGCGTCACGGTGACGGTGTGGGTGGTGCTGTCGATGCCGGCTAGCGGTACGCCTGCGTCAAGATCGACGTTCACGCTGACGGTCGGCTCAACGCCGTCGTTGACGCCCTTGACCGCGCTGCCAATGCTGTCGGGCTGTTCATCGTTCGCCAAGTTCAGCGCTGACGATACGTAGCGTGGCTTGAGCGTCAAAGGCAGGCTGATCGAGAACGCCTCATCGCGATACGACACCTGCTGCCAGTAGCCGATTTCGACCTCGATGCGCTCGCCGGGGCCGATATTGGTCAGCCCGGTGCGAAATAGGTTCGGTCGCGCTTGTTCGACGATGGCGGCGGTTTGGCCACTCTGCGCGGCCTGGGCAAATATCTGCTTTGCGGCTTCCTTTTCGCGCACTTCGCCTTCAATCAGGCGGCTGCCGATGCTCACCCGCAGGCTGCCGACGGCGGCATCGGAAGGCAGCGGCAGCAGGTAGCGACCCTCTTGCCACTCTGCCGTGTCGTTGACGAACTGTTGGCGCACCTTAACCTGTGCAATCAGCCCGTGAATCTGCATATCGACGGCCGTGTCCAAGGCCAGCGTCGGCTGCCAGCCAGTCGGCGTACGGAAAGCCAGACCTTCCTCGCTGGTTTGTGCGACAGCCGTGCCGGCGACGGCAAGCAGCATCGAGAAAATGCTGATCCAGTGACGGCGTGCGCGATTCGGATGCCGCGCGCTTGCATTGGGGTAGGGATGGCTGGGCTTGTGCGCCGCGTCTTCTATCGGAGGCGGGTTCGGCGCAGACGGCGCTGGCGCGTTCGGCGCGTTGAAGAGGCGGGGTTTATCGGTGACGCGATGGCTGCTCATGGCGTTTCTCCTGCGGGGGCAGGTGCAGTAAGAGCGTCGCGGCTGCCACCGAGCGGGCGCGCTTCGGCCTGTGCAGCGATCAATTCGGGCGAATTGCGGGCAGCGCGTTGCGCGGATGCGTCGGCGTCTCTAGGGTGTGCTCACCCCGGGTGGATTCACCCCAGCCAGACTGCGATCACATGAGCCGAACCGTTGCCATCGTTGAAGACGAACCGGAGCTGCGCGCCAACTACGTCGAGGCACTGCGGCGCTATGGCTATCAGGTCGAGGCTTACGCTGATCGCCCAAGCGCAAAGATTGCGTTTGCGCTGCGCCTGCCCGATCTCGCCATCATCGACATTGGCTTGGGCGATGAGCCCGAGGGCGGCTTTGAGCTGTGTCGCGAACTGCGCGCACGCAGCGCGAGCCTGCCGATTCTGTTTTTGACGGCGCGCGACTCTGACCTCGACATCATCTCGGGGCTGCGTCTCGGTGCCGACGATTACCTAAGCAAGGCGATCAGCCTGCCGCAGCTGACGGCACGCGTGAATGCGCTATTGCGCCGCATGGACGCCCTGCGCGCACCGGCCGCGCAAGACTCGGTGTTCGTGCTGCGCAAGCTGCGCCTGGAGCTCGAGCGCCTACGCGTGTGCTGGAACGAGAATGAGGTACCGCTGACGGTGACCGAGTTTTGGATGATCCACGCCATGGTCCGCCGCCCAGGCCACGTCAAAAGCCGCGAGCAGCTGATGCGCGAAGCGCAGATCGAGGTCGATGAAGCCACGGTGACCTCGCATATCAAACGCGCGCGGCGGAAATTCGAAGCGATTGATGCAAGTTTTGATGAGATCGATACGGTGCACGGCGCTGGCTATCGGTGGCGGCCTTAAAGCCCGAGGTGCCGGTCTAACCAATGAAACTCCGCCACAAACTTCTTCTAGTCGCACTTTCATTTCTGGTGCTGCCTTGGGCCGGCTGGCAGTGGTTGCGGCAGATGGAAGCGTTGCTGCGCGAGGGGCAAGAGCAATCGCTGCTGGCCTCAGCCGAAGCGCTCGCCCGCGCGGTTGCCGCGCGGCCCGGCGACCTGCCGGAGCGCGGCCCCAGCTTGTTCGTGCAGGACCTGCCGCGCGCGCCCAGTCTTGATGGCGTGTTCGACGACTGGGCTGACCTAAGCCTGCGCGACTTCCGAAGCGACGACGGTGCCGAGCACATGCGCGTCGCACTGGGTCGTGTCGACGACGCGCTGTATGTGCGCATTGAAATCGACGGCGCCCAAGGCCAGCGCGCCGAAGCTAGCTGGCCGCGTGCGGAAGAAAGCGATCACCTGCTGCTGGCGCTGGACGGCAGCCTCGGTGCAATGACCTTGCGCATTGCCAATGCCAGCAGCGGTACGCTGCGGTTCACTGATGCCATCGGCGAGCCCGCTGCCATCACGCTGCGCGGAAGTTGGCGCGATCTGCCAGCGGGTTACGCGCTCGAATTTCAGCTGCCGCAGGGCCTGCTGCCGGAGCGACTCGGCCTGCAGATGCAGCTAACGCGAGTGGGCGAAAGCGCTGTGCGTATCGGCACCCGCATCGAGTCGCCGCAGTTCATGTGGCCGCTGCTGCGTCGCAGTGAACGCCTCGCGCGGCCGCTGCTGCCGCTGTTGCCAGGCGATATGCGCGCGCATCTGATTTCGGCCGATGGCTGGGTGCTCGCCGAGGCCGGTGACGTGCCGGAAGGCGAGGTCGCCGCCGCCCTGCCTTGGTGGCGTCGCGAGCTGTATCAATGGGTTCTGTATGCCGCTGATCCGTGGACGGTGGACGACGTGGGTAGCGCGCGCAGCGATCGCCCGGAGGTGTGGCAGGCGCTGTCAGGCGTTGCCGCAACCGCTTGGCGGCGCGATCGTGACGTCTCGCGCCTGCTGCTCTCAGCAGCGGTCCCGATTAGCGGCAGCGGCGGCGTGCGCGGTGCGCTGCTGCTTGAGCGTGAGCATCAGACACTGCTGCTGACCGATCGCGGTATGGGCGGCTTGATCGGCAGCACGCTGCTGGTGCTGCTGTGCGCCGGCGGCGTGTTGCTGCTGTTCGCCAGTCGCTTGAGCATGCGCATTCGACAGCTGCGCAATGCCGCTGAATCCGCCCTGCAGCGCGACGGTACGCTGCGCGCATTTCCGCGCAGTAAGTCCGGTGACGAAATCGGCGACCTGTCGCGCAG
>JBBSIY010000015.1:0-22102 GCA_038257785.1 Lysobacterales bacterium | reverse complement strand
CTTCATCAACAACCAGCAGTCGATGCAGGCCGAACTGGAAGACCCGTTCATCCTGTTGTACGACAAGAAGATCTCCAACGTCCGTGACCTGCTCCCGGTGCTCGAAGGCGTCGCCAAGGCCGGCAAGCCGCTGCTGATCGTTGCCGAAGAAGTCGAAGGCGAAGCGCTGGCGACCTTGGTCGTTAACACCATCCGCGGCATCGTTAAGGTGTGCGCAGTGAAGGCTCCGGGCTTCGGCGACCGTCGCAAGGCGATGCTCGAAGACATGGCAATTCTGACCGGCGGTACGGTGATTTCTGAGGAAGTCGGCTTGTCGCTTGAGAAGGCCACGATCAAGGATCTCGGCCGCGCCAAGAAGATTCAGATCTCGAAAGAGAACAGCACCATCATCGACGGTGCCGGCGACTCCGAAGCCATCCAGTCGCGGATCAAGCAAATCAAGGCGCAGATCGAAGACACCTCGTCTGACTACGACAAAGAGAAGCTGCAAGAGCGCGTGGCCAAGCTGGCCGGCGGCGTTGCGGTGATCAAGGTCGGCGCGTCAACCGAAGTCGAAATGAAAGAGAAGAAGGCCCGCGTTGAAGACGCCCTGCACGCTACGCGCGCAGCCGTCGAAGTAGGCGTGGTTCCGGGCGGCGGCGTCGCCCTGATCCGTGCGCTGGCCGCGTTGAAAGATCTGAAAGGCATCAACGAAGACCAGAACCACGGTATCGCCATTGCGATGCGTGCGATGGAAGCCCCGCTGCGTGAGATCGTTAACAACTGCGGCGAAGAGTCATCCGTCGTGTTGAACAACGTCGCCAACGGCACCGGTAACTACGGCTACAACGCCGCCACCGGCGAGTTCGGCGACATGATCGCGATGGGCATCCTCGACCCGACCAAGGTGACGCGCATGGCGCTGCAAAACGCAGCCTCCATCGCTGGCCTGATGATCACCACCGAAGCAATGGTTGCTGAAGCCCCGAAGAAAGAGTCCGGTGGCGGCGACCACGGTCACGGCGGCGGTGGCATGGGCGGCCTGGGCGGTATGGATTTCTAATACCCGCCTACAGAGCGTCAATTCCAAACAGATCAGTTCAACGATCAGCCGAAAGCGGAGGCTGGAAACAGCTTCCGTGGCTCCGAAAGGATTCGGAGCCGCTTCAACAAAAAAGCCCCGCAGCGATGCGGGGCTTTTTTTGTTGCGCACTGATGCTTGTTCGATTTGATTGGCTCAGCTTGCATTGATGCGGCGACGACTATGGGCGGCGCTCACTCCGCCGCAAGCGCCAAGGCTCGCGGAACGTTTCCGCTTCTTTGTCGCCGCGTACCTTACTGATCATTTTGGCGGTACGCAGCAGCATTGCTTCGAGCTGCTCGTTTTCGCGACATTCTTCGAGACGCCCGGTGAGCAGGTCGGATTCTGTGCCGAGTGTCTCGTGCAGCAAGGTGCACATCTTCGCGGATACGTTACTTGAGCAACGGGGTCGCCGCCGCTTGCGTCGAACCCGAGGAGGCGGCCCAGTAGACCATTGCGTCGCGCGGGGGAGATCGTCTTAGGCGAAGCGCTAACGCTGGGTAGATGGCTGGCGTCGCACTTGGCGCGAGCTGGGGTGCGCTTCGATCAGCCCCGCTGGCGCTCGCTCATCAAGCGTTACATCCAGATCGATCTTCGACCCGAGCAGCTCGCGTAGGTCAGCGGAAGCCCGCCACCGTCTATCAAGATGAGTAGCCGATGGGTTGGCGCTGCCAAGGGATGCGCTCGCCGGGCAAGCTCGGCTTGCCCACAGCCGCGGTCTTGGAATACAAAGCATGTGCGGGCATCTGTGGTTCCCCTTCCGCAAAGCTGACCTGCCGAAGAGTCCGGCAACTAGCGTCCGCATCAATTTCGACTGAGAAGACACGAACGAATTTAGCTAGCACCCGTGCTTAGCGCGGCATCCGATTCTCCCGTCGCTCTGCTCAAGGCGCGCGCGGGGGCGTGACTCGTTTACCGCGCTATCCAATGTTGTCCGTTAGGCCCCGCACACAAACCTGCCGCCGCAGACCGTTTCAATCAGGAGGGAAAGGATTAAGACGGCAACGATGCTTATCAGCGGCAGGAAAGCGAAATGCCGAAAGCGCTGGCTTTGTCCATCAAGTCCCCAGAAGCCGTTGCTCGCGAAGAATCCGATCAGCAACAGCAGCGGATACGCGGCGATCGCATAAAGCAATGCTTGGGTGAGTGGGCTGTCCTCCTAGCCGGGTGCATCCTAGCCGGGTGCATCGAACAGCATCGCGCTGAACGCGAATACGGCCATCCACGGCAACAGCCGATCAGGAACAGCGAGTCGGTGATTTTGCGATGCATTCGGGCCAGCTGTAGGCGGGTGCTTAGGCTAGGCGCGACGCCGGAGAGCGAAGCTCCGGCGTCGCGGGTGTCGGCAACGCTCGCTATCTGGCGAATGCTTCGCTCAGATGCGCGTTCATCATTCGGTACGCGCGTTTGGCTGAGCGCTCGTGGTAGAGGCAGCCAGGTGCCTGGTCGGCGTCGGCTTCGGCGAAGCAGTGGACGGCGCCGGCAAAGTTGACGAACTGCCAGTCGGCATCGGCTGCGTTCATTTCTTTCTCGAACGCGGTGATGTCCTCGGCTTTGACGTAGCTGTCGTCAGCGCCATTCAGTACCAGCAGGTTGGCTTTGACGGCGGCTTCTGCAGCGGGCACGCTTGTCTTCAGATCGCCGTGAAAGCTGACTACGGCATCTAGGTCATAGCCGCTGCGAGCAAGCTCAAGCACGGTTGCGCCACCGAAGCAGAAGCCGATCGCGCCAATCGAGTCGTGCAGAAGGGGGATGCTGGCCGGCTGCGCCTTCAGCAGATCGACGGCGGCTGCCACACGCTTACGCAATAGCGCGCGGTTTTCGTAAGCAGCGCCGGCGGCAGCGCCAGCCTCGGCGGCGTCTTTCGGGCGCACCTTGCTGCCGTATACGTCGGCCAATAGCACCACATAGCCGTCGGCTGCGATGCCTTTTGCTTTCTCAAGCGCTGAATCGTTGACGCCCATCCAGTTGGGCACCATCACAATGCCGGGTCTTGGCTCGCCGTCTTTGGCGTAGACCAAATAGCCATTGAAATCGACATCATCGACCTTCCAGCTCAGCGCCTCGGCGTGGATGTCAGCGGCGCGCGCGGACAGCGGCGCGATGAGTACTGAGGCGAACAGCAGCAGTGCCGGCAATGGGCGCATGGGAATTCTCCATTCGTGAGCGTGGTGGTGATTGTAGGCGTGTGGCTTTGGCATAGCGTGGGCTATGAGCCGATTTGATCGTGCTTAGCCGGTGAATGATGCGGCGCAGACGGTCATCCGGATGTGACAACGCCGCCGGGATTAGCCGGCGGCGTTGTGGGTGATGCAGCAATCAGATCCAGCAGTCGCGCCGGACCTGATCGTTAGGAGAACAGCACGAATTAAGGCGTAGCGCCCTCGAAGCCGTTTTTGAAGATGACGGTCTCAGGGCCGAGTGTGCCGAGCAGGCAGAACTCGTCCAGCGTGCCGACGTCCGCACCCGCGCTATCAACGACGGTCATCGTCCAGCCGCTTGCAAAGGCCAAGCCATCGAATGCCGTTAGCGCGCCGGTCGGGGTCAGCGTGCCGCCGATTCCCGGAACCTGCGCACGACAGGTAATCGCCGTGCCGCCCTCATCGCTGAAGGTTGCTTCAACGTCGTCGGTCGAACAGCCATTGCCACCAAGGCGGCTTGCCAGCGTCACCTGCGTGTTGCTGCTGTTATGCCGCAGCCGCAGCGAGAGGTCACCGGGCCACGTGTGAGTAACGCTGACCGACACATCCAGATCCTGAATAACGCCAGCGTTGGCGACCGCCAAGGTGCCGCTGCCGCCCGTCGCATTGTTGTCTGGGATGGTCACCGGGCCAGAGAAGCACAGCACTGCACCGGTCGTGAAGCTACGTGTTTCGCTATATGTACCAATGCCGCAGGTATTGGACGCGCGAACGCGCCAGAAATACTCGGTTTCCGTCAGCAGAGCGGCGCTCGGCTGATAGCTGGGGGTGTCCGAGGTGCCGCTGTCGACGATGTTGGCGAACTGGTCGTCAGTTGCGATTTCAATGGTGTAGGAGGCCGCATCGGTCGTTGCGTCCCACGTCAGCATCGGCCGCGTGCTTTGGTCAGTGGCTTCGTCCACCGGCAGCAGCAGCGCGGTGGATCCCGGGTCATCCGCAAACACGGTCACGGTGGACGTGAGGTTGCGAACGATGGGGTCTGGCGTTCCGCCGGTTGCCCGAATCGGCAGCATGTACGTGCCTGACGGCGCATTGGCAGCGGTGCTGACGCTCAGCGTACTCGCCGCCCCGCCCGGCGTCGGTGTCACCGGATTCGGCGAAAAAGCTGCGGTCGGGAAGATCGCGGCATTCAGACCGGGCGTGGTGAAGGTGACCGAGTCTGCGAAGCCTTGAAAGCCAACGACGTTCAACGCAATCGCAGGCAGTGGGTCGCCGGCGCAAATGTTGAGATTGTTGTTGCCGCTGGCACTGACCGAAAAGCTCGGTCCAAGGCCGATATTGGTGACGCGACCGGCGTACGAGGCTTGCGTTGGGTTGGCCGCCCCTACGCCGATGCGGTTGTCGGTCCAGGTCATAGCAATCGTACTGCCAACGGATGCCGAAAGCCCGTTGTAGTCACCCCACTCCTGACCATCGTTAATGTTCTGCGAAACGATGGCAGATACGCGGGTTTCTTCGATCCACGTCGTACCACCGTCGGGTGAGTAGACGTAATACCAATCCACGCCGGTGCGGTTGTTGGAGTGGCGCGTGTCGTAAAAGCCGACGTGCACATTGCCGACGCCGTCGACGTCAATCCACGGATGGTAGCGATCAACCGTCGCGACGTCCGCTACTGAATGCGGG
Source organism: Lysobacterales bacterium (assembly GCA_038257785.1). Taxonomy (GTDB): domain Bacteria; phylum Pseudomonadota; class Gammaproteobacteria; order Xanthomonadales; family Xanthomonadaceae; genus JANNWF01. Next base: position 17,215 of record JBBSIY010000015.1, on the reverse strand, counting down.
GTGGTTGCCGTGGTCCACGTTGCGCCTTGGTCATCCGAGTAGACGACGCGAACCCAGGCGTGATTGGCCGCCGCAGAGCCACCGCCGCCGGCTGGGCTGCTGGGATGCTTGTCGGTAAGCACTAGGTAGACGCGGCCATTGTTGGCACCGCCGCTGAGGTCAGCCGCTGCGGCGACATAGATAAACGCGCGACGTGATTCCATCGACGGCACCGGGAAATCGAAATCACCGTGCAGATTGTAGGCAGCGACGCTAGCGCCGAAGGTCGTGCCACCGTCGGTGGAGACGCGGACGCGAATTTCGTTCGAACCGTCAGTGGTGGTTGGCCACGCGTAATACACGTTGCCTGCCGGGTCGGTGGTGATGTCGCTGCCGATTCCGCGCTCTTCTCCGGTGAATGACTGGCTCGGATCACAGACCAGCGCGTTGGTGCCCGTGTTGTAGTTGCAGCGCGCAAACTGCATGACGTTACCTTGGTGCCACGTTGTGTAGAGGCGCCCCAAGAACGGCGAGCTCGGCGACTTATCAACGTGAATAAATTCTTTGTCGGAGCTGGCTGTCGACACAGAGACCGGGCCCAGCCAGGTCTGACCGTTGTTGATCGACCAGTAGATCTTGTTGCAGAAGCCGCCGCCGCACGAGCCGCCCTGCGTGCCCAGCGTCGCCGTGTAGGCGATGGCGCCATCAGGCGACCATTCCATTGCCGGATCGCAGCAGGAGTCAGGCAGCGCGCCCGAGCTGTTCCACGTCACGCCACCGTCAGACGAATACGCGTGGCGTTGACCACCCGCGCCGTTGGAGCCGGCAATAACCAGGTTCGGATTGACCGGGTTGAAAATAATGTTGGTCTCGTTGTCGCTCTGGGTGCCATCAAACGGGCCTTCGCCCTCAACCGGCACGGCTTTTGACTGCCCGGCGGTCGCCAGCAGCATCTTGGGCGGCGGGTTCTTCGGGTCAGGGTGGGTGTAGACGCCAAGACCCGTGCGCTGTAGCTCGCCGTCGATCAGCAGCCCGCCAAAACGGAACTTGAATTCTTTATCGAGCTCGCGCGGATAGTAGCGATCAAGCGGGAATCCCTGCGCCGCCATTTCTCGGCGCTTCTGCACTTTGAAAAAGGCCGGCACGCCGCGGACGAAATAGTCTTCCGCGGGCAGCACCGCAACGTCGGCAGCGGTGAGCTGATAGTTGCGGTCGTCCCACGGACCAAACTTCACTAGGTCCGCATACTCAACGCTGGGGTCGGCGCCGAGCGCCTGATTGATCACCGGTTCATCGGCTGCATAGGCGGTCGAGAAAGGTGCCAGCGTCGTCGCGCACAGCAGTAATAGTCCGACCAACGCGGTCGCCGCATGTCTCATGAGCATAGTTCTGACTCCGAAAATATTGAAAACTCGGGTCGGCTCCGAACACGATAGGTTTGCCTCTGAAGGCAGTCGCCGCGCGTTTGGAATCGGTTCATGGGCTAAATTGGCCCTGAACGCATGTTAACTCATCATGTAAAAGTAATCGTTACGTTGGCAAAAGCCCCTTTGTTTTTACGTTCTAGCAGCGCGCAACCAGCGCGAAAGCGTGCCGTGATGGATCACAGAGGCATCATCGGCGCTTCAGTGTTTCTCCCCGACTATGTTTGACGGTCCGCATGCTTGTCGCCTTCAACAAACCCTTCGGCGTTTTGTGTCAGTTCGTTGATCGCGGCGCGCCTGCCCGCCCTACGCTGGCTGGCTTTGGCTTGCCGCCGCGGATCTACCCTGCGGGGCGGCTCGATTTTGATTCCGAAGGGCTGCTGCTTTTGACGGACGACGGTGGCTTGGCGCATCGAATTACCGATCCGCGACACACGCTAGGCAAGACCTATCTGGTGCAGGTCGAGGGCGCGGCGTGTGCCGAGGCTCAGACCCGACTGCGTGCGGGCGTTGAACTGAACGATGGGCCGACCCGTCCCGCAGACGTTCGACACATCGACGAGCCCACCTGGCTGTGGCCGCGCAATCCGCCGGTGCGGCGTCGACTGACCGTGCCCGATCACTGGCTACAAATCGCTATTACGGAAGGCCGCAATCGGCAGGTGAGGCGCATGACGGCGGCGGTGGGGCTGCCAACGCTGCGACTGCTGCGCGTGGCGATAGGTACTCACGTGTTGGATGGACTGGCGCCGGGGGAATGGCGCGTGATTGGCTGATTTTGGCGTGCGTGGCTAGCTTTGGCTACTGACTGCGTTTACGCGATGCGCCCAGTTTGCGAGTCAAGGTGTTGCGGCCCAAGCCGAGTCGCTTAGCGGCGTCTTGGCGGTGGCCGTCGGTGGCGAGCAGGGCGCTTTCCATCAGCGCGCGCTGAAACCGCGCAAGCGCATCGGGATACAGCGGCTCAACGCCAGCGGCAAGCTGCGCAGCGGCCCAGCGGCGCAGGGTGGCTTCCCAATCTGCTCCGGGTTCGTTGGCCTCGGTCTCAACGGCGTTTTGCGAGGCTATTAACGCGCTGCTGCCGAGTGTGGTGGGCAGGTCGCTGGCGGTGATGGTTTCGCCAGGAGCCAGTGCGGCCAACCGCCAGCACAGATTCTCAAGCTCGCGCACGTTGCCGGGCCAGCTGTGTGCCTGCAGTCGTGAAAGCGCGCTGCGTTCGAAGCGCTTGGCACCGCTGCCGAGCTGGGAGACAGCTTGCACAAGAAATCGATTGGCCAACAACGGCACGTCTTCCGTGCGCTCGCGCAGCGGCGGTAGGCGCAGGCGAACCACATCCAAGCGGTGCAACAAATCGGCGCGGAAGCGACCCGCAGCCGCCAGCCGATCCAGATCCTGATGCGTCGCTGCGATAACCCGCACGTCGACGCTGATCAGCTCGCGCCCGCCCACGCGAAAGAACTCGCCTTCCGCCAAGACACGCAGTAAGCGCGTTTGCAGCGACAGCGGCATGTCGCCGATTTCGTCCAAGAACAAGGTGCCGCCGTTGGCCTGTTCAAATCGACCCGTGTGCCGACGGCTGGCACCAGTGAACGCGCCGGCCTCGTGACCGAATAGTTCGGACTCCAGCAGCTCAGCCGGAACGGCCGCCGTATTCAAGGCCACGAACGGACGCTCGGAGCGCGCCGAGTGACTGTGCAGCGCGCGCGCGACCAGTTCTTTGCCAGTGCCAGTTTCACCGGTAATGAGCACCGCGAGGGGCGCTTGCGCCAGCCGGCCGACGGCGCGAAACAGTTCACGCATCGCCGGCGATTCGCCGACCAGTTCGGTATCCGGCACCGCAGACGGGATAGGCGGTTCGCTGCGCTGACGGCTGCGCAGCCCGCGCGTTGCCATCGCCACAGCGGCGTCCATATCGAACGGCTTAGAGAGGAAGTCATGCGCCCCGCCGCGGAAGGCACCGGCGGTGCTGGCGATATCGGTATAGGCGCTCATCACTACGACGGGAAGGTCTGGGCGACGATCTTTCAAGGCGTCCAGCAGCGCGAGACCATCCACTTCAGGCATCCGCACATCGGTAAACACCAGCGACGGCGCGCCGGTTGAGAGCGCGGCCAGTGCGCTGCGCGCGCCCTCGAACTCACGCACGCTATACCCGGCTTCGCGAAGCCCTTCCGACAGGACGAAGCGCACTGAGCGGTCGTCGTCGATGACCCAGATGTCAGCCATTCGTTTGCGGGTTCGGGATTCGGGTCTGGGGATTCGCAAAAGCGAAGTGCGCTTCCGCGCTATTTCGTCCTGCTCGCTTTCGATTTCCTGTCATGGTCGTTCGCTCCGTTCCGCTTGCCATTTTTTAATCCGGAATCCCGGCTTGTCTAACCTATCTCTCCACCAACCGGCATCAGCAGCGTGAAAACCGTATGCGCGCGCCGCGAGCGGTAGCTCAGGGAGCCGCCGTGCTCGCGAGCCACCTGCTGAGCCAATGCAAGTCCCAAGCCAGAGCCCTGCGCGCGGCCCGACACCAGCGGCAAAAAGATGCGTTCGGCCAAGCCTTCAGGCACGCCGTGGCCGTCATCAACGATCTCGATTCGTATAGCCAGGCGATGCACGCGATCACCGATCATCACGCCGTTTTCGGCTCGCGTGCGCAGCCGCACCTCGCTTGCGTCGGCCTGCAGCGCATTGCGCACCAGGTTCAGAACGGCCTGGGTGAGGCGGTCGGCATCGGCAAAAAACTCCGGCAGGCTGGGATCGTAATCACGAATAATTCTGACCGCCCAACCGGCCTCAGCTTCGGCCAGCAGGCGCACGCGCTCCAGCACGCTGTGCACGTTTGTGGGGCAAAGTGGGCTTGGTGGTGCAGGATCGAGCAAGCGTTGCACCAAAGTGAACAAACGCTCGGTCTCCGCCAGAATGACATCTAGGTAGCGGTCAGAGTCGGCGTCGGTGACCCGGCGCTTAAGCAGCTGCGCCGCGCCTTTGAGGCCGGCGAGTGGGTTCTTGACCTCGTGTGCCAAGCCTTTAAGTGCCACGGCAAGGGCGGCCGGCAGCATGGTGGCGGGGTCTTCGCCGGGAAATTCTTCTACCGGATGTAGCTCTAGCCACACTGCGCCTGCGGCGTCCACGCTCACCAAGGCGTGCGCAAATCGATGATTTTCCGGATCATTGCCTACCGTCAGCCGTTGCCCTCGCAAACTGCCGGGCAGCGCACCCGCACGCGCAACCAGCTGCGCCAAGCTGCCCTCAGGATCAATATTGGCCAAAGGCTGATGCAGCAGCCGACGCACGCCGACACCTAGCCATCCGGCCGCAGCAGGGTTGAGGTAGTCAACGCGATCAGCCACTACCCGCAGAATCGGGGTGGCAAGTGCGTCAAACGGGCGCGCGGACGAGTTTGGCATTGCACCACTATGAGGCAGGTTGATAGGCGAAGCCACGCTCCGCCCAACATCGCAGCGCGAGGTCGATAGCGCTTGCGGGGCGAGTCTAGGGCATGCTTTGTCGATGACCGATGTGAATCATCCAAAAACCTCCCGTCAAGCCAGCGCAGTGCGCCGTACTCTACGGATAGGGCTACTGCTATTTGCGGCGTATCTGCTCGCGGGCAACGTATTTTTGAATACGCCGCTGGCGAACCTAGCTTTCAACCGCGCGCCTGATCGCTTTCATCTGCATTGGAAGGCGGCGGTAACTCCGCTGCCGGGCGTTGTATATGCGTGGGGAGTGGTCACCGGCGGTCATGCCCGTCATATCGAATGGACGGCGAGCGCAGAGGCGGCGAGTGGGCGTATTGCGCTGTGGCCGCTGCTAAGTCGCGAACTCAGGTTGCCGTCAATTAGCGCTGATCAGGTGACGTTTGCCGCGCAGCGTGTTGAACGATTTATTGCGCCGCGCGAACCATCAGCGCGGGCTTGGACCATAGCGCTGCCGACGATTCAAACCGACACCCTGTTGGAGGCGCGCTGGAGCGAATGGCGTCTGTTGGGGTTCGGCAGCGCGAGCTTTGGAATGATCAAGCAGTTGCGCAGTGGACCGCTAGAGATTTTGCCCTCGACTTTATCCATGCGTGACGGCCGTTTGACGCGCAATGAGGTGGTTTTGATGAGCGAAGCGACGATCGATGCTGAGCTATCGATTGATCGTCACACTGCGGCCGACTATCCGGGCAAACGCAAGCTGGCCATCACGCATGTGGCGCTCGCCGTTGATGCGGCGGTGGATTCGCTGGATATCACGCTCGACGCAGGCAAGCCGTTGGACCTGGCGCTGCGCAAGGGCGAGGGGCGCGTCAGCGCTAACCTCGCGCTCGAACGCGGTGAGTTGCTCACCGGCGGACGCGCGTTGATCCGCCTGCCGCTAAGCATGGCTATCGATGGCGGTGAGCGCCGCGAAAACGTTTTGACTCTGCAAGCAAACGTCGATGACGAGATCGAGATCGATGCCCAGCTCCCCGAGCAGCCTGACGGCGGAGCGCGTTTGGACACCCAGCTGAAGATTGCGCAGCGCCATCTGCCGTTTGACGACATGGCCGCACTGCTGCCCGATACATCGGGCCGTATCGCGCTGCGCTGGCGGTTCGACTCGCTCAGCTGGCTGTCTGAGCTGCTGGTCAAAAAGCCGTGGTTTACGTTTGACGGCGCGGGCGAGCTGGACGCGGATCTCAGCATTGAGTCTGGCAAGCTAGTGGCCGGCAGTCGCTTTGCGTTGCCCGCGGTGGAGGTGCAGGCCGACGTGCTCAACGACCGCATCAGCGGCAGCGGCCAGGCCATCGGTGTCATCGACATCGGTGACGATGGTGAGCCGCAGGCGCGCGTCGACGTGGCGCTGGATGAGTTCCGTATTGCGCCTGAAGAGTCGGCGACCAAGGCCTATGTGCAAGGCAAGCAGCTCAGCGTCGAGCTGCGCTCCTCCGGTGATCTTGCAGAGTTCCGCAAAACGGTCGTCGCGCGCGGACGGTTTTCGAATGCCGAAGTGCCCGACCTGACCCTGTTTAACACCTACCTGCCGAAGCGCGAAATGCGCTTTACGCAGGGGCGCGGAACGCTCAGCGGTGACCTCACCATTGATGCCGAAGGAGAGGTCTCCAATGGGACGCTGGACGTCCGTGCTAAAGGTGCTGGGATGCACCTGGCGCGTGTCGATGTCACCGGCGATTTGGCCGTCAATGCGCGGCTGTCACGCGGCGATCTTAAGCACAAGGATCTGCAGCTGGATGGCACCGAGATCAGCTTTAGTAGCATCGCGTTTAAGGATGCCAGCGGCAATGCGCAGCGCGACTGGTGGGCGCGCGTCACGCTGCCGCGCGCGCGCACCGTGTGGGGGCGGCCGATGGCAATCGATGCCGAAGCCAAGGTGGTGGTGAAGAACGTTGGCTTTCTGCTGGCGATGTTCTCGCAGAAGAAAAAATTTCCGCGCTGGGTGACGCGCGTAGTCGATGCCGGTGAAGCGCAGGCGCGCGCGCAGATGCAGATTCGCAGCAGCTCACTGGTGCTCGACCAGCTGGTCGCTGAGAACGATCGCTTCACCGTGCAGAGCCGACTCAAGGTTGCCGACGCCAAAGCCACTGGTGACCTGCTGCTTAGCTGGGGCGTACTCTCGATGGGTGTCGAGCTAGATGAGACAGACCGCGACTTCCGTCTAATTGGAGCTAGGAGCTGGTTCGAAAGCCGCCCCAACTTGCTCAACGGCCCAGCGGCGCATTAGCGCGAGCGAGTCTGCGCAGCGGCGGCGAATCGTTTCGCCAACACGCGGCCTCTGCTGAATGAAATCCCACCGAACTCGGAATCTCGCTATGCCATTTGCCAACCACGCGCGTCGCCTCAATTGCGCAGGATTAAGCTGCACAGCATCACTTCGCGCAGAATCAACTGGCGCTGGATCAGGCCTGTGAGCGCCGCGCGCGTGGCACGAATTGCGGTGGTGGTGGTGCTGATAATCGCTGCCGTCGTGATCTGGCGCAGTGGTTTGCTCGATCAGCTCAATTTGGAGACCTTGAAATCAAGGCAGGCCGTGCTTGCCGAGTGGGTGTCGGCCAATATCTGGCTTGCCGCCGGCGCATTTTTTCTCGCCTATGTCGCGGTTACAGCGCTGTCGATACCCGGTGCGGCAGTAATGACGCTGGCCGCCGGCGCGCTGTTTGGATTGCTGATCGGTACCTTGATCGTCTCGTTTGCCAGCAGCGTAGGTGCCTCATTGGCGTTTCTCACCGCGCGATTTTTGCTGCGCGACACGCTGCGCTCCCGCTACGGTAAGCGACTCAAGTCGTTTGATGAAGGCATCGAGCGAGACGGTGCGTTCTATCTTTTTTCGCTGCGGCTGGTGCCGGTCTTTCCGTTCTTTCTGGTCAATCTGCTGTCCGGTTTGACGGCGCTGCGGCTGCCGACGTTCTACGGTGTTAGCCAGCTTGGCATGCTGCCCGGCACGATCGCTTTCGTGTATGCAGGTACCCAGCTGGCGCAGATCGAAAGCCTCGGCGACGTGCTCTCGCCTGGCTTGATCGGCGCCTTCGTCGCCATTGGTCTGCTGCCCCTATTGATGCGCGGCTTCACGCGTTGGCTGGCGGCGCGGCGCATCTATAAAGGCTTCAAAAAGCCAAAATCGTTTGACTACAACCTGATTGCGATTGGTGCAGGCTCGGCGGGCTTAGTCACTAGTTACATAGGTGCGGCGGTCAAGGCCAAGGTGGCGCTGATTGAAAGGCACAAGATGGGCGGCGACTGCTTGAACACCGGCTGCGTGCCGTCGAAAGCGCTGATCCGCACCGCGCGCTTGCTCAGCGAGGCGCGCAACAGTGAGCGCTACGGCATCAAGTCGATGCAGGTCGAATTCGACTTCGCGCAGGCGATGCAGCGCGTGAAGGAGGTAATCAGCAAGATCGAGCCGCATGATTCGGTTGAGCGCTACAGCAGCCTCGGCGTGGACGTGATCGAAGGCGAAGCCAAGCTGATCTCGCCATGGGAAGTGGAGGTCAACGGCAAGCGCATCAGCGCGCGCAGCCTTGTGATTGCCACCGGTGCGCGCCCGACGGTGCCTGATTTGCCGGGCTTGGATCAGATCGACTACCTTACATCTGACACCGTGTGGAACCTGCGCGAGCAGCCAAAGCGCCTGCTGGTGCTGGGTGGCGGGCCTATTGGCTGCGAGCTGGCGCAGTGCTTTGCGCGCCTCGGCAGTCAGGTCACGCTGGTCAATCGCGAGCCGCGGCTGATGCCGCGCGAGGACGAGGACGCCGCTAGCCTGCTTGCTGAGCAGTTCCAGCATGAGGGCATCACCTTGGCGCTTGCGCATTCGGCCCTGCGCGTCGAGAAGGTCGACGAGTCGAACGTGCTGGTATGTGAGAGCAAGGTGCAAGAGGTTCGTCTGCCGTTCGACCGCCTGCTGCTCGCGGTGGGTCGTACTGCCAATGTGAAAGGCTTTGGCCTCGAGTCACTAGGCTTCGTCATCAGCAAACGCGGCACCATTGAACACGACGCCCAATTGCGCACGAACTTCCCCAATATTCGCGCTTGCGGCGATGTGGCCGGGCCGTATCAGTTCACGCACGTCGCCGCCCATCAGGCGTGGTACGCCGCTGTAAATGGCCTATTGGCGCCGTTTTGGTCCTACAACGCTGACTACTCGGTGATCCCGTGGGTGACGTTCACTGACCCTGAAATCGCGCGTGTCGGGCTCTCCGAGGCAGAAGCCAAAGAGCAAGAAGTGGAGGTCGAAGTCACCCGCTATGGCTTGGACGATCTTGATCGGGCTATTGCCGACAGCAATGATCACGGCTTCGTCAAAGTGCTGACCAAGCCGGGTAGCGACGTCATTCTCGGGGCGAGCATTGTCGGTGCGCATGCTGGCGAACTTTTGCCGGAGTTCGTGCTGGCAATGAAGCACGGACTTGGCATGAACAAGCTGCTCGGCACCATCCACGTCTACCCGACGATGAGCGAAGCCAACAAATACGCCGCTGGTGTTTGGAAGAAGGCCCACGCCCCGCAAGCCGCTTTGCGCTGGGCCGAACGCTTCTTCAGGTGGCGACGCGGCTAGTGGCCGGTGAAGAGGCTATAGAGTTGATGACGAGGCTGGGGCGGAAACATACAAATAGCTCGGCATAAAACGCCGGGTTCAGGCGCGCAACTATAAAGCCCGCCACGCCCGCTCAGCTCTGCGGAGGTGTGATCGACGTCGCTGCGCGAGCACAGCTCACCCGCGTAACCTGAACCTCGATGATTGCCAATTGGGGTCGAGGGTGCGAAATCCCACCTAGTCGTGACACCTAAGGGCAATCCTCTCCATATCGGGGATGAATTCTTGGAATCACTCATGCCGTCGATACTGCTGTTTCGCCGAAGTGCCTCTGCTTGCCCGCCTAGCCATTTGTCACAGTCGCTTCCAAGAAGCGGGATGACATTAAAGAAATGTGAAGGTGCTGCAGTGGCCGGATTGGGGAGCCTCGGAGGTCCGCTCAGGACGCCGACAGCAGGTATGAGCGCATCGGGGACTGCGGGGTTGGGAAAAGCCTCCCACCACACGGGGAGAGCGTGAGTCATGCCTGTCGCCCACGCCCACATGCAGCGCCGGTCAATGCTCCGGGTGCAGCAGCTCGACATGTTTTTGCATCTGGTTGAAAGCCGCTCCGTCAGCACCACGGCCGAGCTCATGTGCCTCACCCAATCTGCTGTGACGAAGTCGCTCAAAGGGCTTGAAGCGCACTTTGGCGCATCGTTTTTTGATCGCACCTCGCGCGGATTGGTCATTACTGACTCTGGCAAGGTGATGGAGCGCTACGCCGAGTCGGTGGTGCTCGGATTCGAGTTAGTCAGCAGCGACATCCATGGCACTCGCTCAGGTTCGGCGCGCGCTGAGCGGATTGGTTGCACGCCCGACGTCGGGCAAGATTTCGTGGTCCGGCTGGTCGCAGCGCTGCGAGCACAGGGCGCGAATAGCCGGATGCTCGTACAGATCAATAGATCCGACATGCTGATCGAAAGCCTACGTCGCGATGAGTTGGACTACGCGGTTTTGCACGCGTCGTCAGATGTTGATACAGCCACGTTCGACTATGTGGCGGTCGGGGAAGAGAGGCTCGGCCTCGCGGTTCGACCTGAGCATCCTATGGCCTCCGCGGACAACTCCGCTGAGCTGAGTGCACACATTTTGCTCGCCATGCCGTGGGTGCTGCCGGCCATCAATAGCCCCACGTGTCGCAATCTGCGCGAGAGTCTAATGACAATGGGGTTGCCGTTTCCAACTGATGTGGTTCATGCGTCGTGCCCCGCCACAGTTGTTGATCTGGCCGTGTCGCTGGATATGGTGGCATTGATGCCAGTGGTCACGGTCGAATCGCTGTCCAGCAGAAATGTATTGCGCCAATTGGCGTCGCCTTTCCGTCTGCCGCCAATGCCTTTTGGCGTGACCTATGCGAAGCGGGCTAGCCATGAACCGGGAGATCGCAGGCCCGCCATTCGGCAGCTCTTGCAGCTCGTTGAATCGTTGAATCGTTGAATTCAGACACGCCGCACTGTGTGTAGGGCATCAGATCGGCGCGAACCAATCGTTCGCGCCTGATACGTTGCGTTTAAACATCAAGAAACCAACTGTCTGAGAAATGGCGGCTCGCTTGTCTACGAGCCGCCATTTTTTTCAGCTATATCTCAAGCTCAAATCCGTCGTGGAAGATGGTCCCGCCTAGCGAGCAGGTCGGGCTCTGATTGAACGGGCAATCATCAATCGGATCAGGGATGCCGTCGTTGTCGTCATCGCCATCGCAGGCGTCACCGATGAGGTCACCATCGTTGTCTGCTTGGTCCGGGTTCGCAGCGACGGGGCAGTTGTCGTCGCCATCTGGATGGTTGTCACCATCCAGATCACCATCGCAGGCGTCACCAATGCCATCTTGGTCAGTGTCGTGCTGGTTCGCATTGGCAATCAGCGGGCAGTTGTCCTCATCGTCGGGGATGTTGTCGCCGTCGTTGTCGGTGGTGTCGTCGTCGTCATCGCAGGCATCGCCCAGGCCGTCACCGTCATTGTCGGCCTGATTGGCGTTCCACATGGTGGGACAGTTGTCTGCCTGATTCGGAACGCCATCACCGTCGGTGTCGCCCTCGCAGGCGTCACCAATGCCGTCGGTGTCCAAGTCGCCCTGCTCGGGATTCGCGATCAGGGCGCAATTGTCATCATCATCCGGCACGCCATCGCCGTCTTCATCGCCGTCGCAAACGCTAGGGTCGTTGGTCGGGTCTGCGACCAGCGGACAGGTATCGTTATTGTCGGGGATTCCATCGGCATCGCGATCGCCCACGCAGCCCGGCGTTGGATTGAACGGGCACGGATCCGTGTCATCAGGGATGCCGTCGCCGTCTGCATCGTCCTCACAGGCGGCAGGATCTTGGGTTGGATTCGCAACCAGCGGGCAGTTGTCGGTGGCGTTCGGGAAGCCGTCACCGTCGATGTCGGGGTCGCAGGCATCGCCTAGGTCGTCGCCGTCAATGTCCTGTTGGTCGGCATTCCAGACCATCGGACAGTTGTCGGTTGCGTTGCCCACGCCGTCACCGTCGTCATCACCGGCGCATGCGGCCGGGTCTTGTGTCGGATTGGAAACCAGCGGGCAGTTATCTGTGCCGTTGACTACGCCATCATTGTCGGCGTCGGGATCACAGGCATCGCCCAAGCCATCACCGTCAGTATCGGTCTGATGAAGATTGCTGCTGACCGGGCAGTTGTCTTCCGCATCTGGCACGGTGTCGTTATCGTCGTCGCCGTCACATGCGTCGCCCAGTCCGTCGGTGTCGCTATCGGTTTGGTTGGGGTTGGGATTTAGCGGGCAATTATCGTCTGCGCCCGGAACGCCATCGCCGTCGACATCCGTGGTGTCGATCGTGAACTGACCCGTCGCAGCTGGGCTAGCGTTGCCGGCTGGATCGGTTTGCACGACCGAATAGCTTGCAGTTCCGTCACCAAGCGCGGGCGCTGCGGTGCACGACCAGCTTCCGCCTGGGGCGACGACCACTGAACACGTTGGCGAACCGTTGACGCTGACTTGCACTGTCGCACCCGGCTCGCCGGTCCCGGTGAAGGTCGGAGTCGTGTCGCTCGTGGCTGATCCATTGGCGGGGCTGGTGACGACAGGTGCCGCGGGCGCGGTGGTATCGACGATGAACTGGCCGGTAGCGGCAGGACTGGCGTTGCCGGCGGGATCGGTCTGCACAACTGAGTAGCTCGCAGTGCCGGTGCCAAGCGCAGATGCGACCGTGCAGGACCTGCTGCCGCCTGGGCAAACAACGACGGCGCACGCTGGCGACCCGTTGACGTTGACTTGCACGGTCGCGCCGGGCTCACCCGTGCCAGTAATGGTGGGCGTGGTGTCGTTGGTTGCCGATCCATTGGCGGGGCTGGTGACGACAGGTGCTGCCGGCGCGGTGGTATCGACGATGAACTGGCCGGTAGCGGCAGGACTGGCGTTGCCGGCGGGATCGGTCTGCACAACTGAGTAGCTCGCAGTGCCGGTGCCAAGCGCAGATGCGACCGTGCAGGACCAGCTGCCGCCTGCGCCAACAACGACTGCGCACGCTGGCGACCCGTTGACGTTGACTTGCACGGTCGCGCCGGGCTCACCCGTGCCAGTAAAGGTGGGCGTGGTGTCGTTGGTTGCCGATCCATTGGCGGGGCTGGTGACGACAGGTGCTGTCGGCGCGACACTGTCGATAGTGACGGTGACGGTCGTTGCGGCGCTCGTGTTGGCACTGACCGTTTGTGTGACCGAGAAGGTGGTCTGACCTTGTGCCACAGGGGTGCTCGGCGTGCATGTCCATGCGCCGGCGACGACGGTGGTCGTGCACACCACGGTATTGTTACCATCGCGCACGTTGATTGTGGCCCCCGTAACGCCCGTGCCGGTAAACGTCGGCGTGCTATCGGTGAGCAGTGCACCATCGGTTGGGCTGATAACCCTTGGACCGCACCCTGATACCGAAGCGGCCGCGTTGCTGAAGTTCAAACGAACGTTGAGGCCAGCGATGGTGTTCAGCTCTACGACCACACCGGTCACGCTGATTGAATTCGCGGTCGGGCTGGTTTGCTGATTCACCACGATACGAACCGTCGCAAGCCCAAGCACCGTCGAGTTAATTGCCTCAAGATTGGGCGTCGGTGATGTGCTGAGCACAATCGCATTGCCAAACACCGACAGATTGGGGTTGGTCAGTGCGGTGGTCGCAGTAAACATAGGCGTGCCGCTGACGCAGCTCGCTGACGCCGTAGTGTCAATCGCGCCGATATTGAGCGCGATGATGGCCGCGAGGTTGACCGCCGCGTTGGCGACACTGGCTGAGGAATCGACCTCGCCGCTCGCCAACGTGCCTTCCGTATCAACATTGATCGCGCCTGTGCTGAGTAGCGCCCCGGTGCTCACCGAAGCAACGCTGAGCGACTCTTCGAAGCCGATCCCAGGCGGTGCCACTCCCGCGACCTCATTGGCGGCGATGCCCAGAACAGTAATCTCAGCGCCTACGCCGCGCGCGCTGCCCTGAACCTCTAGCGCGCCGGCACTCGCCGCTAGGGGAATTACAAAGGCGGCGACCGCAACAACGACATTAAAAAATCGCTGTCGCCAGCGACCGCCGCTGTTCAAAATATGTGGTGGGGTCGCCATTACCGCCACGGTGCAGGCGGGGCATTGATGCGTTGCAGCTTTGGAATAAAAATCTATTTTCATGATCGCTGGGGTCCGTGAAGATCATCCTTGTGCGCGCGGATGATTTGATTATCTATGTGAACCGAATCGGTTGAGCGCGAAGCAAACATTTAAAAATTGTTTCTAATAGTTTTAGCATTAATTCGGCTGCTATTCTTCGTCAGATTTTCCGCTAGGGGGTATTTTTTTGCCTTCGGTTGAGGGCCGATTGCTATGCGGGCGTGCGAGCTCAATGGCGTAAAGCCTATGTGAATTTCTCCTTACAGTTGTGTGTCAGAAAAACTTCATCGAGAATCGTTACTGCAGGCGATAAAAAATTCAGTTTTAACTCTATAGTTTGCTTTCAAAAATGCTTCAAATGAAACATTTCATTCACGAATGAAATATTTTCCGACGTAGAATGGAGGTGTAATCTCTTGGTTTCTTGAGATAAGGTGGTCGTTTGTAAGATTTCGGCGGGATGCGTTATCACCGTTGGCTGGCCTCGACCTTTTTGGCCACGCGGTGTTGAGCACCGATACGCTGGCGCACGGCGCATGCAGCGTCATCGGAAAGCGCGGCGGTTGCGTCGATCCGCATATAGGCCACCCCAGCGCGTCGCCCGATTACCGTGGCGTCGGTCGTTCGAGCTTGCCGGCCGCGCGGCCTCACACATCTGCCAACGAGGCGTCTGACCCGAACGGCACTTACGTGAGTGTGGTCATGCCCACGACGGCGGGCGCCCAGCGACTTCGGTGCTGTCGATCTCTGGCAGAAGCCACTGGATCCCCGCCTTCGCGCACTGCTGTTAGGGGAAATGGTCAATCAAATGCGTTGCTGACGACGCGAGATCGCAAGTGCTTGACCCCAAAGCTCGTCTCCCGCGAGAAGGCGGGGCCCAGCGCCCCGCGATATTCAAGTCATTGGCTTCCAGCCTTCGCGGGAGCGACGCTTCGTTGTTCGGTTTCGCAAGCTCGGCGCTCAGTTTCCCGGACAGCACTTCGCCTTCGCGGGCATACGTTTTGCGGGAAACCCTGCCACTTGAGTGCCATTCGAGTCTGACCCGCTACCTGCGTGCCAGGCACATTGAATCGACCGTCGCGCCCGCAGTTTTGTGGGCCGATGGACGCCGTTTTGGGCCGCGTATACGGCCCTTTGTGAATTCAATACAGGGGCACGGCACCTAGCCAGGCGCTGGCCACTACCTGCGCAGAATCGACGCTGCGCCACCTACAATCTAGGCGCTTAAACGAGCGGCCGGCGATCAATCAAGGCAGAGTCGTCCGCCAATATGCTTACGGTGATCTTCCAGATCTCCCATGTGCCAGTGAGGCCAGGGATCATCGTGAAGTAGATCAGCATCTGCCCGGACTTTTGCGGTCGAAGGCTCGGTTCTACTACGGCCTCCGGAGCCGCAAATCCCGACGACTCCATTACCCGGGCGCCGAACAGGATTTCGCCGAGATCCGCTCGATTGAGGCAGAACGCGACGCGCGGCATGATCTGGGTCAGCGGCATGCGCTGTGGCGGCTGGTTGACGCGCATCGCCTTCATTAATGCCTTCAAGCCAAGCAAGTTGCCGAGGCCGTCCACGCAACCTTCAAAAGCCACTGCGGCATCTGCGCCGGCGCTGGCAAAACCATTCACAAAAACCTTGCCGCCGATGGCTTCCGCACTCCATGCGTACAAGTCCCCAAACCGTAGGCTGCTGTAGACGTCACTGGGATCGCTGACCGGCAGCACGCGAAAGCTAGTCAGCTCGTGTTGGAAGCTACGCGCAACGGCGCGCGCAAAAATTTCTCTCGCAACGTCGATGCTGCGCTTGCCACCGGCCGACTGGGCGTGCAGCGCCCATGGCATCAACGCTGCCGGGATAAGCGCTGACCCCAACATCCGAATGACGAGACGTCGAGTCATGCGGTTGCTCCTTGGCCACCAACCGTCAGCGGGGATGTCAGCCGTTTGAACGTCTCCGCCTCTACGACCCAAGCGTGTGAGCCATCCATACGAAATCCTGCGGCGGCGGCGTCAACTAGCTCAAACGTACGGTTGAAATCGGGGCCGCGCTCCCAGCTCCAAACGGTCACAACGCGATGATAGGCGCGGCCGTCCAGCAGATCAGCACCGCCGTGAACGCTGAGAATCTCCACAGCCGTGGGACGCCAACGGGTTGCCCCAACCGCAGCCGCGCGTTCGAGAAGATCGCCAAGCGGATGCTGTGCACGGAGCTTGGCGGTCGTCAGCTTTGCCAAGATTGCTCGGTCGGCGCGGCGCGCAGGGTGCTCACGTAGGGATTGAGCCACTCTGTGCCAATTCGTTGTGCAACGAGAGCGGATCTCTGCCATAGGTGAGACGCGCCAAAGATCAGTAGTCCAATTACGCCCGCGCCGGCGGCAAGACCAGTCAGCAGTGCAGTCCAGCTGGGTGGCTTTTCCCGCCACGCTTTCGCATCGATCTTGGACACGCTCATCGCACGTCCTCAACGCTAAATTTGAACGCCTCGCCGAACTTTCCCTGCAGCTGCATCCGATACGTGAGGACCACGCCGGTTTCGCGCGGCTCCTCTGTGTAGTAGATCAGGCTGAACTGCCGACTGGCCGGATCGAACTGCATGGTAGGCGCGGTCACTTCAGGCTTTAGCGGGTGAAAGCTGACCGGCCGTCCACCCGGATCTCTGCGATAGATCCATCGCACGCGTTCAAGCACCGACTCAACTGATGGAGTCGACTCCGAGCCGCCGACCTTGGCCGCCGCCAACAGGTCGCCCATCGCCGCCGAGTCCCGCGCGAACAAGCTGCGGCCATCTGCCGTTGCGAATCCCTGCGGCCCGGGCTCGTAACCTGAAATGTCGGCACGCAACGCGAAGAAAGGGCCCGTTTGCAGCGGCTCAAACGCATTTTCGGGCAGTCCAGCGCAGGCAGGCTGCACAACAACGTCCGCTGGGCTCACGTCATAGGCTTTGGCAATCGCACGCCGAAACACGTCGCGCGCGCGCTCAAGTTCAGGCGACGGTGACTCGCGGGTAAGCGCCCGGTGAGGACACCTACTATTTCACCGGCGACGTGACGCAGCCTGCTGCTTCTTTTGAATGGAGAAGAGGCGATGGCAGGGAAACAGTCGAGAGCGTTCTGGGAGCAACACATCGCGGCGTGCGAGGCGAGCG
>JBBSIY010000014.1:0-22159 GCA_038257785.1 Lysobacterales bacterium | reverse complement strand
GAACAGCTTGCGAGCGGCCACCACGCGCTCGGGGAGTGCCGGCCAAAGCATTGGGTTGATGACGCGACGTAGGCCGATGTCATAGACGTCGACTCCCATCTCGACTCGCTTTAGCACTTCCGCCATGCGCAGCTCGAGGTCGACCGGGCCGCTGCAGCCGGCGGCCTCATAGTCAATCCATTCGCTGCGGATGCCATGCATTGCCGCGGCCGTCGCAAGGGGTGCCGCGGCCACCATCGGCGCCTCGCCCGTCGTTTGCGTGCGGTGCATCAGCGGGTAGACCAGTGCCTCGCGCAGCGTCCGGCCGCTGATGAATGACTCGGCTCCAACGAAACCTACACGTCGGCCGATGACGCTGTCGGCCAAGTCCGATAGCGTTCTGCCGGCCAGCTCTACTTTGCCGGTTGCTGGCAGCAGCTGGCGGGCGAGCACGCGAGCGAGTTCGCCACGCCCGCTGCCGCTGTCGCCAATGATGGCGATGTGGCCCGGCAGCGTCAGCGTCATCGAGGCGCCGTCGATCACCCGCAAACCGCTCTCGTCCTCCACCACCACGCTATTGAGCACCAGCGACTGTCCGCTGAACTCAAATGCCGTCGGCGCGGCACGCAACATCTCGGTAGCCAGCAGATCATCGCGCGTAAAAAACTCGCCGAGCTGGTTGTATTTCACCCTTGCGTCCTCGGCCTTCTGATACTGGTCGATCAGGTCCTTCCAGGGCGAGTACATGTCTTTGTGCGCTGCCAGCACGGCCACCAGCGAGCCGAGGCTTATATCGCCGAGTATCGCTAAATAGCCGCCGATGGCAAAGAACAGAAACGGCGTCAGCTGCGAGAGAAACTGATTGAGCACATTGGCGGCGTAGCGCCAGTTGGCGATGATGACCCGCTGGCGGTAGACCTCGCCTAGGCGATCGTCGAAGTCGGCTAGCTCATATTGAGAAGTATCGTTGCCATGGATCTCCGAGCTGCCGGCAACCACTTCAGCGACGCGCTCGGAAATGCCACGCAAAGCCTGTACCTCGGCGCGTTGCGAGGAGTTGACGCGGCGCTGGATGCGCGGAATTAAAAACAGCTGCAGCGGATATAGCGCAATCGCCGCCAGCCCCATCAGCCAGCTCTGCATGAACATGAAAAGCACGATGGTGAGCAGCGTGCCAGCGGCCAGCACCGGCACCACGAAGGCCTCGGCCATGAAGAAGCCCAGCTGCGAGGTCTCCGCAGTGATCATCGACACCACCTGCCCGCTTGAGCGGTTGCGCAGCTCAGCTGGTGGAAAGCGCAGCACTCGTTCGACTAGGTCGTAGCGCAGTGTCCGCAGCAGCCGGTCGCCGACTCTATAGCGGAAGGTCGACGTTACGTACTTGAGTCCGGTATTCACGCATACCAGCAGCAGGAATATGCCGCACAGTAGAAACAGGAAGGGCACCTGCTCGAAGGCATATCCCATAACATCGCGCGGAAATCCGCCTTCGCCGCCGATGGCCTGATTGATGATGATCTTCGGTAGCTCGAAGGTCAGATAGAGCACCGGCAGGCTGAGCAGCGACAGCACGACCAGCAGGATCTGCTGACGCAGGCTGTAACGAAGAATGAAACGAAGGATGCCGGATTCCATGGCGCGGTCGAGTCCTGCTGCGGTGTGCGGTTTCAGAGTGGCGTGTGGGATTGCGTCGCCACCGGTCCGAAGTGTCTGAGCGTAGCGCTGGGCAGGATCAATTGAGCGGAAGCGCAAACAGCGGCATGTTGCGTTCCGGATCGCCTGCCTGCAGGGTGACCAGCAGACTGACTAGGGCGAAACTCACCTTGCTGTCGCGGTCGGTGTCGTCGATGAAGTACCAGCGGTCGCGGTAGGCGACCTTGACGGCGGCACGTAGCGGTGGCTCTAACGCATGCCGTACTCGAAATACAGGCGAGCCAGCGACTGCCGCCGCTGGCGCCGCCGCCCCGCTGGCGTCGTCTTCTTGCGGCACTTCGACCGTCTGTGCCAAGTGGTAGAACGCGGTGTAAAGCGAGCGTGTCGACACGCCCACGTTACCGGGCGCGGACGCGCCGCCAAGCGTTGCTTCCAGTCGCAGCTGGCCACCATCGCAGGCAACTGCAAGCGCGGCGCAGACGCGCTGGTACGCGGGTTTCTGCAGCGCCTGTGGCGCGAACAGCAGCGCCACATCGCCGCTGGTTTCGGACGCGCCGGGCGCTAGCCCCATCTGCATCAAACCCAGACGCTGTAACTCGCGCAGGTCAGCCAGCAGGCTCAGGTAGGCGGGCGTGCCGTTGCGAATGCCGTTGATCGCTTCGCCCGCCAGTAGCAGCGTGCGCTCGATGCTCCAACCCGACTGCAGCACCAGTGCCAGCGTGCGTAAATCAAGCGGACGCAGCATTTGCCGCATGAACTTCTCGCCACTGTTGGGCGAGTAGAAGATGATCGGCGTCTCGCTATAGCTGCCGGCAACGCTGCCGCTATAGTCGTGGCGGCTTTGCGGCACCAGCCGGCCAAGCAGCGTCGCACTGGCGATGCGGCTACTGCCGCTGGAGATGCTGGTGACCTCGAGGAAAGAAACGGGATCGTTGTAACGCTGGCGCACGATGTTGAGCAGCAGCTGTTGCGCATCGGTTTCCTGCACGGCGGTGTTGTAAAGCGGCCGTTGCGTCAGCACCGACTGCGGCCCCAGTGGCGCGCAACCGGCCAATGCCAGAGTCATGCACGCGACTATCCACAGCAGACGTTGCCCCACGCGCTGCTTGGCTGCGATTCTCCGCATTGCCTGCTTCCCCATTTCGATGACAACCATTGGCCAAATTGGCCAATGCGGGACCCCCGCGGCCCGCTGTCATCGGAATGCAACATTAACGCTTTGGTGCCACTGCTGGCTAAGAAATTGATCGGCCGAGCCGTAGGCTCTCCCGCCCATCGTCTCTTTGGAAACAGAAATCTCGCAAAGACGGTCAGCAATTCTGATGCGTCATCGCACCGCAGTCGGCTCTATCGGAAAAATGAGTCGGCCGACAACAGGCTAAGCCGCTACGCCCTTCTCAATTAGCAGCGCGGCCAGCCATGCGTCGCCTTTTTCGACCAGTTCGATTGGGGTGAACTCCCAGCCGGTCAATCCGAGGCATTCGCCAATCACCCAGTCGCGCTGTTCCTTGGTGAACGAGCTACCGCCTGCAGCGATGCGCTCCAGCGTCTGGCGATTGGGCGCTGGTCCTTCGCGCTCAGCGCGAGCGCGCGACTCGCTTTCTGCGGCGGGCGAGCTCGCCAGCGCAGCCAGCATGCTCAGACGCGCAAGCGCTTGCGCCTGCACATCGCGTTCGGCGCACTCGGGGACTGCCGCCGCCAACGCGTTGTGAAGTTCGGCGAGTTGAATCTGCGCAGTGCGCTGCCTCTCCTTCGCTTGCGTCAGGCGGTGGCTAATCCGCTCGCGCTCGCGAGTTAACTCCTCCACCTGCTTGTTCAGCGACAGCAGCTCTTCAGTTGGCTCGAGCAGGCTGCGTTCGCCGAGCAGGGTCATCACGCGAGCGTTGAGGTCTTCGTATATTTCCAGATGCGTGTGTTTGAGACCGCGCGCCACCGTTTGCCACGCTAGTGCGACCTGTTGCGCCGTCTGACTGCCGCTGGCCTGCCCTTGAACGCCCTGCTTGTTGACTTCGGTGAGGGCCACTTCAATACGCTGCATCAGCACTTGCGCAGCCTTACTCGGCAGCGCACGTAAGGCGATGCGGCAGTCAATCAGCAGGGCGCGTAGGTCAATCACCGCGTGATTCTAGCCGGTCCGCACGGCGTCAGCGGTTGCCGTGACGATGTTTTGCGAGCCTGCCCGAGGCGCAGCTGCGCGCCTCGGGCAACACGAAAAAACACGTGAAGCTACTGCGTTTTCTGCTCCGAAATCCACTGGTTAACCAAGCGCTCAAGAATGAATATCGGCACCGAGCCCGACGTCAGCACCACGTTGTGGAACTGGCGGATGTCGAACTTCTCGCCTAGCTCGGCTTTTGCTTTGGCGCGCAGCTCAAGAATTTTCAGCATGCCAACTTTGTATGCCAGCGCCTGTCCAGGATTGACCAGATAGCGCTCGATCTCAGCGACCACTTCGCCCTCACCCATGCCCGTGTGCTCGCGCATGTAGGCGATGGCCTGCTCACGCGCCCAGCGCTTCTCGTGCATGCCGGTATCAACGACCAGACGCACGGCGCGGAACATTTCCGCCTGCAGCCGGCCGAGGTTATTCAGCGGCTCTTTCTGAAAGCCGGCCTCCCACGCCAGCTGCTCGGAGTAAAGCGCCCAGCCCTCCGCATACACGGTGAACGGCAGAAAGCGTCGGAATATCGGCAGGCCTTTCAGCTCCTGCGCGAGCGCGATCTGAAAATGATGGCCGGGCACGGCTTCGTGATACGCCAGCGTGCGCATGCCGAACTTTGGCAGGTCTTCAACACTGCGCAGGTTGGCGAAGAACGCGCCAGGTCGTTTGCCATCGAGCGACGGACCTTGGTAATAGGCACCGGGCGCGGTCTTCTCAGAAAACTCAGGCACGCGTTTCACTTCCACCTTGGCCGCCGGCTGGCGGTCAAACCAGTCGTCAAGGCCAACAGAAATTTCGTCGATGATGCTTTGGTACTCAGCAAGAATTTGCTGGCGGCCTTCGTCAGAGTCAGCGAACAGCTGATCCGGGCGCTTGCTGATCTGCTGCACGCGCTCACCGATGCTGCCTTCGATGAGCCCTTCGGCCTGCAGAATTGCATCCATTTCGGCGCTAATGCGGGCAACTTCGCTCAGGCCGATTTGATGTATCTGATCGGCCGTCATGTCGGTGGTGGTTTGATTGCGTACTCGCCACGCGTAAAACGCGTCGCCGTCGGGCAGGCGCCACACACCATCGTTACTGGTGGCTTTCGACATCAGCTCTTCGTGATAGGCAATCAACTTGCGATACGCCGGGTAGACCGATGTATCGATGGCGCTGGCCAGCTCTGACTTCAGCGAGTCGCGTGTGGCATCGTCGAGATCAGCAGGCGGAATCTTGTCGAGCTTTTCGACGAAGCTGACGTAGAGCAAATGCTGGTCAGCCGGCACCTCAATAAACGCCTGCATCTGCGCAAGCACCTTTTGCACGGTGAAGCGAGGCGGATAAATTTCTAACGATTCGCGCTTTTTCAAACCTTCAAGAATCTGATCGAACTTGCGCTCGAACTGACCAACCCGTGAGATGTAGTCACGCGCGTCGCGCTCGCTTTCGACAAAGTGGCTATTGGCCATGAAGTTCGGCAAATCGCTCTGCGCGCCGAACATCTGATTGATCGGAAAGTTGTGATAGCGGAATCGCTTACCGTCACGCACCTGATCGCCGAGAAAGCTATCGAAGATGTCGTAGGAGATTTGATCTTGCCCGGTAAGCGACTCGCGATCGTACGACTGGAACGTCGCGTAGTCGTCTTCGAGCTTGGCCATCTGCGCGTCTTCATTGGCCAGCGACTCGTCGGCCAGTTCAGCGTTATGGCCTTTAAGACCGATCGGCTCGAGCAAGCGCATCTGCGACAGCATCTCGGGATTGTCGAGCGCAAACTGCAAGAACACGCGTCCGTAGAACCAGTTGACGCTTAGCGGCTTGAAGTACCAGGTGTGCGCCGCGAGCAGCCCAGCCGTTACCAACGCGAGCAGCAGCAACGCGCCCAGCCACTTCAATATTCGCTTGATCATTTCGTCGCCCCAAACTAAACAAGGTCGGCATTATCGGCGCTGTAGCCGCTATCTGTCATAGCGAGCTGCTCACGGTGTGTGCGTGCCGGCATATTTGGCGGTGCACCGCTGCTGGCACCGGACACGTGCGGACAGTTCGGACACCGCGTGCTTGACGCGCATCGCCTTGTAAACCCTCGCTCTTAGGGCATCGCCAAGCTGGCACGCGGGTTGCAATGACCGACGCGAACAGTCCTCGTTGGACCGCAACTGCTGCTGACTCATGGCCATTCGCGACACCGCCGCACAAGACCGTGTCCTCGCTGCGCCACCCTGGTGGCGTGCTCACTGGCGCGCAACACTCGCGCTAGTCATTGCGGCCGGTCTGCTGATTCTCTCGCTGCCTTCGCTGTCGCGCATGCTGCGCGCCGAAAGCGCGATCAGTATTGAGCGCGTGCGTGTCGATACGGTGCGGCGCGGCAATCTGCTGCGCGATGTGCAGGTGCCGGGCCGCGTTGTCGCGGCGGTTAGCCCGTCGCTTTACGCGTCGGCCGCCGGGCGCATTTCGCTGCAGGTCACGGCCGGTGCCGGGGTGAAGCAAGACGAGGTGCTGGCGGTGATCGATAGCCCTGAGCTGCAAAGTTTGCTGCAGCAGGCGCAGGCGCAGCTGCAGACGCTGGATGTCGAAGTGCGTCGGCAGCGCATCGACAACCGGAAGCAAGCCTTGGCGACGCGTCGCTTGATCGATGAGGCGGAGGTAGCGGTCACTGCCGCGCGCCGGGAGATGGCGCGTGCGGAAAAATCATGGGCGATTCGCGCCGTCAGTCAGGTCGACTATCAGCGCGCGGGCGACGATCTCACGAAGGCCGAGCTGACCTTCCAGCACGCCGGCGCCGATGCTGGCCTTGAGCGCGAGAGTCTTGCGTTCGAACAAGAAACCCGCGAGCTGGCCCTGCAGCAGCAACAGCTGCGCGTCACCGAAGTGCAGCGACTCGTCGCCGGGCTGCAGGTGCGCGCACCGGTCAGCGGCCTCGTTGGCAGCATCGCCGTCACGGACCGCACAGCGGTGGTCGCTAATCAGGTGTTGATGACCGTCGTCGACTTGGCGCGGCTTGAGATTGAAGTGCAGATTCCAGAGACGATGGCCGACGATCTAGGCATTGGGATGCAGGCAGAGATTCGTATTGGCAACGATAAGCATGCCGGCCTGCTGGCCTCGATCGCGCCCGAGATTACCGCCAATCAGGTGTCGGGTCGCGTGCGCTTTGCCGATGGTCAGCCGACCACCGTTCGGCAAAATCAGCGCGTCGATGTGCGCATCGTCATCGAAGAAAAGCCGGACGTGCTGCTGCTCAGCCGCGGACCGTTTGTCGACACCGGCGGCGGACGCATCGCCTATGTCATCACTGACGGCATGGCGGAGCGGCGCAGCATTGAGGTCGGCGCGCTGAGCGTATCGGCTGTCGAAGTGGTCGGCGGACTCAGCGAGGGCGACCGCGTGGTGATCTCCAGCATTGATGAGTTTCGCGGTGCCGAGCGCGTGATTATTTCGCAATGAGTACATACCAAGATTCCGTGGCTGTGCCCCTACCCACCGCTCGTCATTGCGAGGCCGGCTTCATCGGCCGTGGCAATCCACAGATGCCGCGAGGATGCGCGGCACGTGCAGACATGCCCGCCGCCCGTGGATTGCCACGCCGCCTGCGGCTGCTCGCAAAGACGATTGGGGCGCGGTTTTTGCGTGGCGCGGTCCGTAGCTGATACAGCAGAAGAGCTCTCGAAATAGCTACTTCCACTCGCCGATTTTGAACTTGAAATTAAGGAATTCACCCTATGCTTCACATGCACAAGCTGTCGAAGATCTACCGCACGCATCTAATCGAAACGCACGCCCTGCGTGACTTCTCCCTGCAGGTCAAAGTCGGCGAATTCGTCGCGGTGACCGGCCCATCAGGCTCTGGAAAAACCACCTTTTTGAACATCGCTGGTCTGCTGGAAGAGCACACCGAAGGCAGCTACAAGATTGACGGCGTCGAAGTGCTCGGCTTGAACGATCGCGAGCGCTCACGTCTACGCAACGAAAAGATTGGGTTTATTTTTCAGAGTTTTAGTCTAATTCCCGATCTCAATCTTTTCGACAACGTCGATGTGCCGCTGCGCTATCGCGGCTTGCCTGCGCCCGAGCGTAAGCGGCGCATTGAAGCCTCACTCGCGCGCGTCGGATTGAGCTCGCGTATGAAGCACTATCCGAGCGAGCTATCGGGCGGGCAGCAGCAGCGCGTGGCGATTGCGCGCGCGCTCGCCGGTGAGCCCAAGCTGCTGCTGGCTGATGAGCCGACCGGCAATCTTGACTCGCTGATGGCGCGCGCCGTGCTTGAGCTTCTCGAAGAGATAAACGCGCAGGGCACGACGGTCATCATGGTCACCCACGACGCCGAACTTGCGGCGCGCGCGCAGCGCAACGTGCACGTGATCGACGGTCAGCTGGTGGATCTTGGCAGTGAACCAAGCCTCGTTTCAGCATCTGCGGCGCTTGAATCTTCCGATGCTGCGCCATCGCCTATAGCCACCCATCCGTAAGGAACCGCCATGTTTCGCTACTACGCTTGGCTCGGTGCGCGCAGCCTACGCCGTAATCCAGTTCTAACCGCGCTGATGGTGTCGGCTATCGCGCTCGGCATCGGCGCTTTTATGACGCTATACAGCGTGTTTCACCTGATGTCGGCCGACCCCATTCCGTGGAAGAGCGACAAGCTTCACATCGTACGCATGGACAACTGGGGCGCGGATGAAGCGTGGGGAACCGACCCCAGCGGCAAGGACGCGCCGCCTGATCAGATGACCTATCGCGATGCGCGCGCGCTGATGGAAGCGCGCCAGGCACCGCTGCAAACGATGATGTTTCGGATATCCAAGGCCGTGCAGCCAGACAACCTTGAGATCAAGCCGTTCAACGAACTTGGCCGCATGGCCTACGCTGACTTCTTCCCGATGTTCGAGCCGCCTTTCCTGTTTGGCGCCGCGTGGAGCAAACACGAGGACGACACGCGTGCACGGGTCGTGGTTCTGTCCAAATCGGTCAACGACAAGGTGTTCGGCGGTGAGAACAGCGTAGGCCGCAGCATTCGCCTTGGCGAGCAAAGCTTTCGGATTGTCGGCGTGCTGGATCGCTGGAATCCTGTTCCTAAGTACTACGATCTAACGACGGGGGATTTCGACAGCGCAGAAGGCTTCTATGTCCCGCTCACCGTCAATGACGATCTACGCATGCGCTCGGCAGGCAACAACAACTGCTTTAACAGCCCGGACGACCCAAGTTTCGACAGCTATCTGGCATCGGACTGCGTTTGGATTCAGTTTTGGGCGCAGCTAGACGGACAAGCCGAGCGTGATCGCTATGTCGACTTTCTCGATGCCTACGTGACGGAACAGAAGGCGCTGGGACGCTTTCCGCGGCCGCTGGACAACCGCGTAACACCGGTGATGGAGTGGCTGAAGTCGCGCAACGTCACGGGCGATGACGTGCCGATATCGTTGGGAATTGCCTCAGCATTTTTGCTGGTTTGCTTGCTCAACAGTGTGGGATTGATGCTGGCTAAATTTCTCGGTCGCGCACCGGAAATTGGCGTGCGGCGCGCGTTGGGTGCCAATCGTGGGCAGGTGTTTGCACAGTTTCTGTTTGAATCAGGGGCCATCGGGCTAGCCGGTGGGGTGCTTGGTCTGGGCGTGGCGTGGCTCGGTTTGGCCGGTGTGCGAACGCTGGTGGCCGACTCAGAAATGCTGACACAGCTCGACCCGCAGCTAGTCGGCATTGCTATCGCGCTGTCGGTCACGGCCAGTTTGCTGGCGGGCCTTTTTCCGACATGGCGCGCGTGTCAGATCGCGCCTGCGGCTCAGCTGAAGTCCAACTAGGAGCATGCCCATGGACATTCGCCCGATATTCTCCGCCCTGCTGCGCAATAAGGTGGGCCTGCTGCTGATTGGCCTGCAGATGGCGCTAACGCTAGCGGTTGTGGTCAACGCGCTATACATCATTCAACAGCGCATGACGCTGATGGGCGAAAGCTCAGGCGTCGATGAGGCCAACATTTTTACCATCTCGATGAGTGGGTTCATCGCGGACTTTGATGTGCGATCGGTGCAGCGCGATGACCTTCGGCGGATTCGCGAAACGCCGGGCGTGGTCGCAGCGTTTCCAACCAACACCCTGCCCTTGACCAACGGTGGGTGGTCCACTGGCATTCAAAGCTCATCCGACGAGAAAGCAATCACCGTCCCGTCAGCCATTTATTTCGTCGATGAGCATGCCATTGACACCTATGCTGCGAAGGTGGTGGCGGGCCGCAATTTTCACGCCGATGAGATCGGTGATTACCTGCCAGAGCAGGCAATGGCACCAGCGCACATCATGATCACCGAGTCGGTAGCACGGGCGCTTTTTCCAGACGTCGCAAACGTGTCCGAGATCGTGGGTCGGCGCGTGCCGGTCAATGATCCGAAAAAGTTTCCGGAGGCGGAGATCATCGGCATCATCGGCCACCTGCGCGCGCCGTGGCGCGGCTGGGCCGACATCGAGGAGCGCGTGACCTTAGTTCCCTATCGCCAGCTCGATTACCCCCGAGCCACCTATGTCATTCGCACAGAACCCGGTCAGCGGGATCAACTAATGAAGGAAGTGGAAGCGATGCTTGTGGCGAGCAACAGCGGCCGCATCGTGCGCGCGCTTAGAAGCTTCGAGGAAATCCGCGATGAGTTCTATCGCAATGATCGCGCGGTATCGATTTTGCTTGGGGTCGTGGTCGCTGCGCTGCTGCTGGTGACCGGGCTTGGCATCGTCGGACTGGTCAGCTTCTGGGTCACCCAGCGCATCAAGCAAATCGGCACGCGGCGCGCCTTAGGGGCCACCCAGCCAAATATCCTTGGCTATTTTCTAACTGAAAACCTCATCAGTGCCGGGATTGGCGTGCTGGCTGGATCAGCCCTCGCCTATCTTTTAAACGCGTTGCTGATGAACGAGTTTGGGTTGTCGCGCTTGGCGTGGTACTGGGTGCCGGTGGGTGCTTTGATCGTCGTCGTGCTCGGTCAGATTGCCGCGGTGGGACCGGCGCGACGGGCGTCACGCGTCTCTCCGGCCATGGCCACCCGAACTGTCTGATGCAGGCCGCACGCAAGCTGAGCTTCGATTCCAAACTCGCAATAAAGAGAACGTAGCTAAATCATGTCGCGCATTCTGATTGTTGATGACAATCCCGCCGTGTGCACCGCGCTTGAGGTGTTGCTGAGCCTGCATGACTTTGAGATTAGCTGCGCGCACTCGCCCGAGGCGGGGCTTGCGCTGCTCGACGATGAAGACATCGCGCTGGTGGTGCAGGACATGAATTTCAGCGCCGACACCACCTCGGGCGATGAAGGGCGCGCGCTGTTCGCGGAGATTCGCAAGCGGCATCCCGATATGCCGGTCATTCTGCTGACCGCATGGACCGACCTTGCCGCAGCGGTTGAGTTGGTGAAAGCGGGCGCGGCCGACTATCTCGGCAAGCCGTGGGACGACCGCAAGCTGGTGACCACCGTGCAAAACCTCATCGCCCTCGCTGAGGCGAGGCGCGAGTCATCGACGCTCAAGCGCGACCGCCAGCAGCATCGGCATAAGCTTGAGCAGCAGTTCGATCTGCGCGGTTTGGTGTTTGCCGCCGACAGCATGGAGCGTCTGCTGGCCACCGCCTGTCAGATCGCGCGCGCTGACGTGCCGGTGCTGATTTCCGGCCCGAACGGCGCGGGCAAGGGCGTCATCGCTGAAATCATCCGTGCCAACTCTGCGGTGAAGGCCGGGCCGTTTGTCGCGGTCAACTGCGGCGCTCTGCCGTCAGAGCTGATTGAGGCGGAGCTGTTTGGCGCAGAAGCCGGCGCGTACACCGGTGCTCAACGCGCGCGCGACGGCAGATTTGAAGCCGCTGACGGCGGCACGCTGTTTTTGGACGAGATAGGCAACCTGCCGTTGAGTGGGCAGATGAAGCTCTTGCGGGTGCTGGAGTCGGGTCAGTTCGAGCGCTTAGGCTCAACCAAAACGCGGACGGTTAAGGTGCGCGTGATCAGCGCCACCAATGCCGATTTGCCGACCATGATCAAAGCCGGCACGTTTCGCGAAGACCTTTACTATCGCCTGCACGTGATTGAGCTTAACGTCCCGCCGCTCGGCGAACGCAGTGATGACGTGCTGCCGCTAGCGGAGCATTTCATCGCCGGGCGCGCCGAGCTTTTGCCAGCCGCGCGCGCCGCGTTATTGCTGCACCACTGGCCCGGCAACGTGCGTGAGTTGAAGAATGCGATCGAGCGCGCCGTTCTTTTGTGTCGTGACAAACAGATAGACACCGCTGATCTCGGCCTGCCCGCCGCCGTACGCGCATCGCCTGCGCGCGCTGCCGAATTCGAGCCTGATCGCGACACGCTGCAGGGCCTGCTGGCCAAACACAACGGCGTGGTCAGCCACGCGGCGGCAGAGGTGGGTCTCTCGCGACAGGCGCTCTACCGGCGGATGGAAAAAGTGGGGCTGGCTTGACGTGCTAGACCTTCGCGCGCTCCGGCGGGAGCACTGATCGCATGAGCGCAGGCCCATGCGCCTAAGTTCGCTGGCCGGGAAAATGGCGGCGCTGCTAATGCTGGCAGCGACCCTCGGTGCCGTGACAACCACGGCATTGGAGCATTGGCTGGACGATGCGCTTTTGGCGCTGTCGCTCGCGCTGCTGGTGGCGGTCCCGTTCGCAGCCTGGCTCGGTCACCGTGCGATGCGGCCGGCGGCGAGTTTAGTGCGTGCGCTGGGTGGCTCTGTTGCGCGCTTTCGCGATGGCGACTTTGCGACCTCGATTCATCGTGATCGTGACGATGAGCTGGGTGAGCTAGTTAGCGCCTACAACGACCTGGGCAGCGTGCTGCGCGAGGAGCGCCAGAGTCTGTTTCAACGCGAACTTTTGCTCGACACGCTGGTGCAGAACACCCCGACCGCAATGCTGCTCGAGGACCAAAGTGGCCACGTTGTGTACTCCAATCTCGCGGCTCGTAAGCTGTTTGGACTGCGTGGAAAACTTGAGGGCCACGTGTTTGCCGATCTGCTGGCAGCAACACCGGCTTCAATGCGCGATGCGGCGCAGAACGCTGGCGACTGCATCTTCTCGGTGGCGATTGATGGCCAGGACGAGGCCTTCCATTTTTCACGCCGAGCCTTTCGTCTGAACGGCCGCAATCACGCGCTGTATCTGTTTCGCTTGATTACTCGCGAGCTAGGGCGGCAGGAAGTTGCGGTGTGGAAGAAAGTGATTCGCGTCATCAGCCACGAGCTCAACAACTCGCTCGCGCCTATCTCATCTTTAGCGCATTCCGGCCGCGAGCTAGTGGCGCGAGGGCAGCCTCAGGCGCTGGAAAAAGTGTTTGCAACCATCGAAGAGCGCGCCCGCCATTTGGATTCGTTCGTGCAGGGCTACGCCGCGGTTGCCAAGCTGCCAACGCCGCGACTTCAGCGCACGCGCTGGGCCGAGCTGTTGGCGACGCTGGCGATGCAGCAGCCGTTTGCATGGAGTGCCGCCGACGATGCGCAGGTGGACATTGATGCGGCGCAGATTGGGCAAACGCTAATTAATCTGATCAAGAACGCGCAGGAGTCAGGTTCGCCGGCTGAGCAGATTCACGTGGCGGTGACGCGCATCGCCAAGCAGTGGCGTGTCGAGGTGCATGACCGCGGCACCGGCATGACCGAGACAGTGATGGCAAGCGCGCTGCTGCCGTTCTATTCGACTAAGCGCAGCGGAACCGGATTGGGTCTCGCACTGGCGCGCGAAATCTCCGAAGCCCATGACGGCCGGATTGCCCTAGCCAACCGGGAAGGGGGTGGCCTAACGGTGTCGCTATGGCTGCCGGCGGCGGGGTGAAGGCAGCCAGTGCGGAACGACCCGCAACGCCGTCAAAGCAAACTTAGGTGTTCAGCCGTCGCACCGCGCACCGCATTCAGCGGAATCTTGCGATCAAAGCTCAACAGCCGCCCGTCATTGCGCACCGCTAGTGCGAGTAAATACAGATCAGTGAGCTGGTTGGGCCGATAGGCCAAGTCAGGATCAAGTACCTGCGGATCGAGCAGGCTGACGTCACCTTTCCAGAAAACATGCATCGTCGTGGCGCAGGCCTTGGCGAGCTTGGTCATCGCCACTGAGGTAGGCACCGGATTAGGGTAGGTCGGTTGCGACAGAATGCGGATGCAGCCGTTTTGAGTCAGCGCACAGGATGCCCAGCCGTCGGCGATGTGTTCCGTCAGCCACGCACGCGCGGTTTGGTGATGCTGATGCGCGGCGTCGAGCAGTGCGATCAGCACGCTGACGTCAAGCAGGGTTCGCACCCGCCTAGACGCCGAGTTCGTCGCGCAACGTGTCTACCGTCGCAGTGCTGACCAGCTTGCCGTTGGCCGCGATTGGCTCAAATCCATACAGCGCCGCGGGCTCTTCAATGCGCGATGACTGTTCCCTGTTTTGCATCGACATGCGCAGTCCGAGCCGCGCAAGCTCAGAGATCACCGCGCCTGCGCTGCGCCGCTGGCGCTTAGCCAGATCTTTCGCCGCCAAGAGAATGTCGTCTTCCAAATCCAAGGTGGTGCGCATGGCTGAGAGCGTGTGATGCGTGATGTTGCCGCATCATACACCAGCATTCATTGATAGCGTCGGCCAAGGGGCGAGGCGGTGCCGAGAGCTGGATCGTTGAATAACTCTCAGCGGGCGTTCCAAACGATGTTCAATCCAACCGAGCGCTCCTGCGCGAGCGCAGAAAGCTCGTCGGCCGTGGCGACGTAGTTCTCATTGAACGCGTTGCGCACGAACAGCTGAACATCCCACGCTGGGCTGGCGTGGAAGGTCAGGTCGGCATCCAGCACGTCAACCGCGTCACGCTCGACTTCTTCGAAGCCGGGGCGCTTCATGCGCCAGCGGTGGCTGTAGTAGCCGCCGAGAGTGAAGCGGGCGAAGTTGTATCGCGCGTCGAGCGATGCAGAAACCGGCGGCGCGCCGTAGAGAGGATCGCCAGTGCGCTCGTCCTTGCTGCGCACCACGGCACCGGTGGCGCGCAGGTTGAGGTTGTCGCTCGCCGCCCACGACAATGAAACTTCGGCGCCGTGCAGCTGTGCATCACCGACGTTGGTGAATCCGTTCAACCCTGGCTCCACCTCGAACAGCTGAATTAAGTCGCTAACGTCCGTGCGCCAGAGGTGGATTTGCGACTCCCAATCGCCAACCCGATGCGCGTAGCCAAGGTCGATGCCGAGTGAGCTTTCCGAACTCAGGTCGGGCGTGCCGCGAATCTCGCCCTGTGGCGTGATCCCCGTGAAGTAGCGCTCCTCTAACGTGGCAAACCGATAGCCCGACGCAAGATTGAGGGTCCATCGACTGCTGTCGGTCGGGGTCCAGATAGCGGCGCTGGTGAAGCCGGCGTCGGAGTCATCCGAATCGACATTGGCTTGCTCCTGGTCAAGGCGGCTGAAGCGCGCGCCCAGCTCGAACGCCCACTCGGGCGACGCCTGCCAGTCACTGATTGCAAACACTGACCAGCCATTTTCGCGACCGTCGCGCAGGCTGAAGGTACGGTTGCTGAAGGTTTCGCGTGCATCAAATCCGTTAACGTCGCGGCGACCGAGATATTCGATGCCGATGTTGTGGGTAAACGCGCCGGCGTCAATTGTTTGCTGGACCGTGCCGCCAATATCGCGGCTCTCGACGAACGCAAACGTGTCGGCGGTGCCTGGCCGCTGGTTGTAGGTGATGAGGGACTGATCGTGCGCGTGCAGACTTGCCTCGACGCCGCTTGCGTGATGCAGGCGCAGGCGACCAAGCACGTGTTTGTCTTCCGGATAGGTCGTGTCGCGGGTTGGGAATCGACTATTGGACTTGCCGATGTCTTCGGTCTTGGACGGCATCAGCAGCGCGTCGACGTCGAACTCGCCAATGGCCACGCGGTACTGCAAGGTTGCGCTGTCGCGCTCCACGCTCGTATTCAGCGGCGTGCCGTTGGCCGACTCGCTGTCGCCGGCGCGATGCCGCGCAACGCCGATCGAAAATGACTCTGAGCCAAAGCCCGCGGTCAGCGCCGCTTCGTCGCCGGCGCTCGCGTAGCTGCCGATCACGCTGCCGCCATCAAACCAGCGCGGCTCAACGGAGATAGCGCCGCCTACCGCACCCGGCCCGAAGTGGACTGTCGCTGGTCCGCGTGTGACGTTGATTTCGCCAAGCAGCGACGGCTCAACGAAGGCAACGGGAACGCCGGCGCGACGCTGCGCCGTGACCGGCGTACCGCCCACCACGATCAGAATACTGTTGCTGTTGCTACCGCGAATCGAGAACGTCTCGAACGATCCATTCTGGCCGGTTGCACCGATGCCGGGCACCCGCGTGATGAGGTCCTGAAAATCACTAGGCGAGCCAACTGCGTCTTGCCAGCTAATGACATCCGATGCGAGCCCCGACGGGACGTCTGCTGCCGTGCCGACTGCGGTCACCGTGACTTCCTCTGCGACAGGCAAGCCTTGCGTGTCGTCCTCGGCATTGGCGACGCTGTTTGCGTAGGCAGATGAACAGGCAAAGGCGGCTGCAAGCGCAGCGCCTACGCGTCGCTTTGTATCCGTGTGCGGCATTGAGAATTCCTACTGAAGCGCGCGCGCGAATCGATCGGGCGCAACTCTCAATTTTATGGGCCTGCGCTTGGCTCAGCATCCATCCACAGGCGGATGCCGCTGTGCCGGAATTGGTGTAGCGACGGCGGGGAGGGGTTTGATCCTGGGAGGGGGCGTGGGGCGTGCGTGCGATTATGTAGACACCCCATCGACTGGAGCGCGTGTGCGCGGACTTCGAGTGCAACTCGCGCTGTTCTATCTGATTTTGTCGGTGCCGGCGCTGCTCATCATCGAGCACGCCAGCATTACCTTCGAATTTGCGCGCTGCCTTCGTCAACTGGATGATGGTCGCGTGCAGCGCTTGCTCGACACGCAGGCACAAATGCTTGCCGACGCCATACGTGCGGGGGCGAGCGACAGCGAAATTGAACTGCGTCTGCAGAAGTTTGTGCTGCAGCTTGAACGGCCGCGCGAGAGCCTGGGCACGACCGCTGCCTACGTACTTTTGGAGCTGGCCGAACGGCCATTTCATGCCGAAGTGCTGGCGGGCGAGGAGGTTCGTTGGTCCGCTGGACCGCCATTGCTGTTCGATAGCCACAGCGTTCGTCGGCACTGGTCAGCGTTGATCACACCGGCGTCGGCTGCTGCGCGCCAGCCGATGCAGTTAACGCTGGACCTTTCGGTGCCGTCGCCATGGCGTCGATTGGGTGAACGCTT
This sequence comes from Lysobacterales bacterium, assembly GCA_038257785.1. GTDB lineage: Bacteria > Pseudomonadota > Gammaproteobacteria > Xanthomonadales > Xanthomonadaceae > JANNWF01. The sequence goes on along the minus strand of JBBSIY010000014.1, from coordinate 5,139 downwards.
GAGTTTCGAATGGCCGATTGCGTTCGCGTTCCTGCTGCTGTTTCTGGTCAGCTCAGCGTGGTTTCTGCGGCGTCGCGTACTCGTACGAATCGAGCGTATGGGCGAGGCCGCTCGCGCTTGGGCGCGGGGTGATTTTGTCGAGTTCATCCATGACGCTGGCAAGGACGAACTGGCGACATTGGCGGGCGATCTTGATCGCATGGCAGCTGACCTCAAAGCCTTGGTGACGGCGCGTGCGCAGCTGGCAACGCTTGAAGAACGCCGACGGCTGGCGCGTGATCTGCACGACACGGTGAAGCAAAAGGTGTTTGCGCTATCGCTACAGCTAGCCGCTGCGCGCGAGGGCGCGGCTGACGAACAGCGCGCGCAGCAGAGACTTGTCGAGGCGACGGCGCTCGTCGAAGAAATCCAAAGTGAACTAGCCGATCAGCTGCGCGAGCTGCGCGATGATGCTGGCCCAGCTGATGACTTGGTGCTAGCGCTACAGCGCAGGCTAGCTGACTTTTCACGACGCAGCGGCTGCGCTGTTAATCAGCAGCTGCCGGCCAGCCTGCGGATCTCGCCCACCGAAGAGAACGCGGTCCTGAGAGTCGTTGATGAGGCCCTAGCCAACATTTGGCGTCACGCCGAAGCATCGCGCGTCGACGTGACGCTGGAAGTCCACGACGGCAGCGCTACCGTGATCATCAGCGACAACGGTCGCGGCGGCGCGCACGAAACACCCGCGGGAATGGGCCTTGCGAATATGCGGCATCGAACCGAGCGTTTACCCGGCGGCAGCCTGAGTGTTGCCGCGCCCGAGTCCGGCGGTACCTGCGTGCGGCTTAGCTTTCGCGTTTCCGAACGGGTTGGTTCGCGATGACGATTCGTGTGCTGCTGGTCGATGACCACGCCGTGGTTCGGCAAGGGCTGCGGGCGTATCTAGATTTGCAGCCAGATATTGACGTTTGCGGTGAGGCGGCCAGCGCCGTACAGGCGCGTGCGCTTGCCGCGCAGCTATTGCCCGACGTTGCACTGGTCGATCTGGTGATGCCGGATGCCGACGGCATTGAGGCCACGCGAATGATTCGCGCGGTAAGCCCGGCGACGCAGGTGCTGATTCTTACTTCAAGCACCGACATTGCGAATGTGCGTCCGGCAATGGACGCCGGCGCGTGCGGCTATCAGCTGAAGGAAATCGGTGGACGCGAGCTATTGGACAGCCTGCGGCGTGCCGCAGGCGGTGAGTCCGTCGTGCACCCACGTATTGCTGCCGAAATGGCCCAGGCGCTGCGTCTGGAAACCGGGCAAGGGCCGCTTGCCCAGCTCAGCGTTCGCGAGCGCGAAGTGCTCCTGCTGATTGCGGAAGGCCTCTCCAATCAGGCCATCGCAGAAAGTCTTCAAATTAGCGAAGCGACGGTGAAGAGCCATGTTGGCAACGTGCTCGCCAAACTGGAGCTTGCTGATCGGACACAAGCAGCAGTTTGGGCGTGGCGACAGAAGCTGATGCAGCACGGCTAGCCATCACTTCGGCCGCAAACTTCACTCCGCCGCCATAGCCTCTTTCACCATCTGCTCGCTGTAGGCCGCGCTGTGCTCGTCGGTGGTACCGAAGCGCAGCTCAAACGCCAGCAGACGCTTAACGTGATGACTCACCGCGAGTTCGTCGGTCATTCCCATGCCGCCGTGCAGCTGTACCGCCTCCTGCGAGACCCGGCGAGCCGCTTTGCCGATCAATATCTTGGCACCCGAGACAACCCGTCGGCGCTGCCCTGGGTTGGCGTCAAGGCTGCCGCTTACGGCGAGATAGACCATCGAGCGCGACTGCTCCACCTGCATCAACATGTCGGCCATCCGGTGTTGCAAAGCTTGAAAGCTGCCGATCGGCGCTCCGAACTGCACGCGCGACCGCGAGTAGTCGATGGTGGCGTTGAGCGCGCGCTCCAAACTGCCCAGCGCCTCGGCGCAATAGATGGCGAGCGCATAGTCGAGCGCGGCCTGCAGCTGAGTTGAGTCGCCGTGCAGTCGGACATCTGCGGCTACGGCGACATCATTCAGCGTGACGTCGGCGGCGCACTGGCCATCGACTGTTCGAAATGCCTCATGCGTGACGCCCGGCGCGTCGGCGTCGATAGCGAAAATGCAGACGCTGCCGTCGTTATCGCGCGCCGAGACCAGCAGCAGCGCGCAGGCGGGCGCGTGGTAGACCATGCTTTTGCGACCGCTCAATCGCCAGCCATCGCCGTCACGCGTCGCCTTGCTGACAATTCTCGAGACGTCGATGCACGCATCCGGCTCGTCGTGTGCAAGCACGGCGATGAGTGAGCCATCGGCCAACGCCGGCAGCCAGCGCTCGCGTTGCGCAGACGATCCGAGTTGCGAGATCACCCGCGTGGCAAGCACGGCGCTCGACAGCAGAGGTTCCAGCAGCAGACCGTCACCGGCCGCTTGCGCCATCAGCATGGTGCCGAAAGGCCCGGTGCCGATGCCGCCATCCTGCTCGGCCATATCCACCGCAAGCAGTCCAAGGTCGGCCATGGCGTTCCACGTCGCGCGGGACCAGCCTTCGGCGGATTCGAGGATGCGCGAGCGCTGATCGAATCCATACTGATTGGCGATGAAACGGCGGGTGGTTTCCTGCAGCATTTGCTGCTCGTCAGTAAACGAAAAATCCATCGACTCAGCCTCTCACGTTCAAAATCATCTGCGCGATGATGTTGCGTTGAATTTCATTGGAGCCGCCGAAGATCGTCAGCTTGCGTAGGTTCAAGTAAGCCAGTGTTGCGCGCGGCGAATCGATAGCGGCAACGCCAGAGCGCGGCGTTATTGCCAGCGCATGGCTGCCCAGCGCTTCAATCTGCAACTCAGAAATCCGCTGCATGATTTCGGTGCCGCGAATTTTCAGGATGGACGCCTCGGGGCCGGGTGCTTGCTTTTCGGCATCAGCAAAAATTACCCGCAGGTTGGTTATTTCGAGCGCGGCAAGATCAATCTCCACCTGTGCAATGCGATCAGCAAACAGCGGATTGGCTAGCAAGGGCTGGCCATTGCGTAAGTACTTGGCCGCCATGCTTTTGAGGCGGCGAAGCTCGCGCTGCGAGCTGCCGATGCCGGCGATATTGGTGCGCTCGTGGCCGAGTAAGAACTTAGCGTAGGTCCAGCCTTCGTTTTCCTCACCCACGCGGTTCGAAACCGGCACCCGTACGTTGTCGAACCAGATCTCGTTGACCTCGAACGAGCCGTCCAGCAACTTGGTCGGACGAATGCTGATGCCGGGCGACTTCATATCGATCAGCACGAATGAGATGCCGCGCTGCGCCTTAGCGTCGGCGTTGGTGCGCACCAGGCAGAAGATCCAGTCAGCGTACTGGCCCAGCGTGTTCCACACCTTCTGTCCATTCAGCACGTAGTCGTCGCCGTCGCGTTCGGCGCGCATGCGCAGTGAAGCCAGATCTGAGCCCGAGCCGGTTTCCGAATAGCCCTGACACCACCACTCGCTGCCGTCGATAATTTTTGGCAAAAAACGCTGATGTTGCTCGGCGGTGCCGAAGCGCATCAGCACGGGCGCAACCATTTTCAGTCCAAACGCAAGCTGCACCGGCGCATCGGCCAAGGCGGACTCGGTATCGAAAATGTACTGCTGCGTCTTAGTCCACCCGGTGCCGCCAAACTCGACTGGCCAGCCCGGCGCGCCCCAGCCTTTGTCGAAAAGAATTTTCTGCCAGCGCAAAATGTCGTGGTTGATTTGGCTGTGATCGCCAGCGCGCATGCGTTCGCGCAGGTCGGCGGGCAGTTGCTCTCGAAGGAAGGTCCGCACTTCTTCGCGAAACGCCAGTTCATTCTCAGAAAAATTAAGGTTCATGCAGGTTCCGATTGCGTATGGATATTCATGCAGCGTGCTTGCGAGCTTTGTGTTGCAGAAGGAGCCTTTGGCGGTGCTTCAACCCGCTATTCCCCTGAATCGTCACTGCGAGGCAGGCTTCATCTGCCGTGGCAATCCAGCTTTCGCTTTGCCGCTTTGTAGGTTTAGTTGTCGCAAGGTTTCGATCCCTTCGGTGCTTCGCACTCACCTTCGCTTCGCTCGGTCAGCGGGGCTCGAGTCACTTTTCTTTGAGTCGCCACGAGGCTCTCGCTATGGATCAATGCAGAGGCGCGAAGATCGTTGGCGAAACTTACTTCCGCAGCGCCTCTATCAGTGACTCGCGCGTGCCGGCGCGCGCTGAGAATGGATCGGTCGGATTGCGCAGCGCGACTATGTCGTCGGCGCGCTGGCGGACGCCGTCTAGCGCCTGCGGGTGCGAGGCGATGTAGAAGCGATCATCACGGATCGCATCGAAGGTCATCTTGGCTACCTCGGCCGCGCTCACCCGACCCGACTGCACGGCTTTATGGGTCATCGCTCCGGCCACCTTTTGCGACCGCGTTAGCGTCTCGACATCGGTACTGCCTGGTCGATTGCGGTGCGATTGGCTGATGCCGGTGGGCACATAGAAGGGACACAGCAAGGAGCAGTGCAGCTGCTCAGTAACCAGCGAAAGATCGTGATGCAACGTCTCTGACAGCGATACCACGGCGTGTTTGGACACGTTGTAAACGCCGCTCAGCGGCGGATTCATCAGGCCGGCCATCGACGCCGTATTGATGACTCGCCCGCGGTAGTCTGCCGAAGCGCCGGCGGCTGCCAGCATGCGCGGCACAAACGCGCGGATGCCGTGAATCACTCCCCACAGGTTGACGCCTAGCGTCCACTGCCAATCGGCGAGGCTGTTTTCCCACAGCAGTCCGGCGGTGCCAACGCCCGCATTATTGAAAAGCAAATGCGTGTCGCCGAACCTCTCGGTAGCGGCGACAGCAAGCGCCTCCACTTGATCAGCATTGGCAACATCAACGATGTGCGCATCGACCTGTGTGCCAGCGCTCTCCAACTCAGCACGTGCTGCCTGCAGCGCGTCGCCCTGAACATCGGCAAGCACGAGGTTCATGCCGAGCGAAGCCGCAACGCGCGCAAATTCCAAACCGAAGCCCGAGCCGGCGCCGGTGATGACGGCAAGTTTTCCGCTGAAGTCATTCACTGCTGTATTTGCCTTTTTTGAGGGGCCCAATTGACCTGTCCAGTACGTCTTTTTGTATTGCTGGATTTGCGTCAATAGCGAATCCAAG
>JBBSIY010000013.1:0-23810 GCA_038257785.1 Lysobacterales bacterium | reverse complement strand
TGAACTGGCCAAGCGCGCACAGGCCGATTGGAAGCGCTTGCCGCGCAGTGAACGCGCCGTGGACGATGCGCTGTGGATCGAGCTGCGCGCGGTGATCGACCCGCTCTTCGCGCAGCAGCGCGAGTCAGAAGTTGCTGAGCGGGCCCGCAGTCTTGAGGCTGAGTCCGCTGCACAGGCCATTCTCACTGAGCTTGATGGGTTAGCGGCAGCCGACGCTGAGCGACTGCTGCACGCAAGCGCGCACCTCGACGCGCTGCAGACGCGCTGGCGTGCGCTTTCTGCCGCGAGCGAGCCGGCCGCCGGAACGCCGGAGCGCAGCAAGTCCGACGCATTTGCGCGCGGTGGGCGCGATGCGGGCGGCAGCGGTCGAATGCGCGACGCAACAGAACGACGCGACTCGCGCGGCAAGGACGGTCATCATCCTCGAGCGCGCGCCAACCCGCTTGATGCGCGTTTCGAGGCCGCCAGCGCAGCGGTGCTTAGCGCCCAGCAAAACGCGCTACGTCAGCGTGAGCGACAGCACATGCAGCTAATTTGCGAAGCAGGCGCGTTGCTCGACCAGCGTGCGGCGGCGACCGATGAAGCGAGCGTGGTGGCGTTCGATCAACAGCTAGATGCGCTTGCGCTGCCGCCCGACGCACGCGAGGCGCTAACCAAGCGTCGTGCTTCGCGTTCAGATGAGAATGCCGATGCGATGGCCGCCGGCGATCGTGGCGAGCGTTTGGCCGTGCGCGCCGAACTCGATGCGGGAATAGACTCACCCGCCGCCTCGGTCGATGTTCGACGCGACGAGCAAATGCAGCGCTTGGCCGCGAAAATGAGCGGCAAGCAGGTCACCGAACCACGCGCCACGATTCGCGCAGGCTTGATTAAGCTAATGACGCTTACGGACTTGCCGCCTGAGACACGGCCATTGCTACAGGAACGAATCCTCTCCGCTTACACACTCGCCGCGGGTCGCGAGTAGACAAGCTTTGATATCGAGCCCGTGCTAGAGAATAGGCGTCCTTAAATCAAACAGACTCATAGCTCCTAGCTCTCCTAGCTCGCCTCCGCGTCCTTTGCGTCTTTGCGTTGAACGCTCTTTCCCTGCTTCACGCTCCGCAGCGATTCGGCGCCCTGCTGGCCCACAAAGCCAAAGCAAACGTCTTCACCGCGAAAGATGCAAAGACGCAAGGACAGCGGAGAAAGTCCAAAGAAAAGCGCTGTCTAGGGATAGATTTCTCGGAGCGCTATCCCGGCTCAAACCCATTGCGAAACACCGTAGTTCCTGGCGCGCCGGGCGTGCGCACGCAGTCGTAGGTTTCAGCAATGCGTGGCCCTGTATCGATGACCTGAAAGTCACTGACCTGAATTGGCGTTCGATTGCCCGCGCTGCCGCTCCAGAAAATCTGCGGCGTGATGCCAAGACTGGCCCACTCTGCAACGCTGTGGCGATCGCTAGAAAACGTTAGCGCGATGTTGCCGCCGTCGGACAGCACGATGCCGTAGCGCTGCATGCTGCGCAGAATGACCTGAGCGGCGACGTTGTAACCGGCAAAGTTAAAATCGCTGCGCAGGCGCATGCGGACGCCGTACGGCACCGAGTCGACGGGTCCGCTTGGACCGCCTGCGTGGCTCGCCGGACGCACGTACAAGCGGCCCAATACGCCGCCAAGTGACGCATCACTGGCCATCCGCGCATTCGGCAAAATAAAGCGGATTGCATGGCCGAGATCACCCGCAACAATCGCCGCTGCGGCTACGTCGTCGGGATTGGGTGCCAGCGCAGCAATCGGAAACCCAGCTGCGTCGGCGCTCGTGCAGTGCTCACCGCGCCCCTGTCCAGGATAGACGCGGCCCAAGTCCCACACCACCACGCATTCGGCATTGATTTGTCCACCGATCAAATCACCAGCATAGACTTCGTAAAGCACGCTGCCGCGCTGGATCAGCAGGTGGCAGTCTTCGTCGTCGTTGGGACAGCGTTGTCCACCTTGCGCCTCAAACGCCGCGTCTAACGGAACGGGCACGAGCGTCCCTAGCGGCTCGCAGTCTGGTAGAAAATAATTTGCGCGACCGACGTGCTCGATGACCGGATACTCGGGCGCCGTTTCGCCCGCGGCCATGCGACGAACGTGCAGGCCGAAATCAATCTGCATGCGATTGCTGTTGCCCCAGCCGCCGCGCTCGCTCAGCCTGCTGAGCATGGCCGAGGATTGCGGATGCAGCGGCGCGACGCTGACGTCCTCATGCCAAACGGCACCCGCGGGAAATCGCGGAGCCTGCGCAACCGCTGCGTAGCTGCATGCGCTGGCAGCCAGGAGCACCAGCGCCACGGAAGCGACTCGCCTGCCGGTCATTCGATCGCGCCTCACACAGTGTCTCGGCGCATTCTAGGCCGTGCAAACGAGCCGCGTCGGTCCGCTGACGTTGGTCAACTACTGGCGCGCGCGACGCATTCGCGAAGTCGGTCCGATCGCGCTTACCAAACGAGATCGTCGGGCACTTTGTACTGCGGATCGGCGTAGGGATCATCCTCCGTCGCCGCGTTGGGATCGACCCTCAGCGCGATGGCCTCGGCGAACAGCAGGGAAGCTTGATCAAGTACATCGGCGCTGACCAGCAGATAGCGACCTTCGTTCTGCACGACGCCAAGCTCACCGCCATTGAGCGCCTTGAGCTGGTCGGCATTGACGTGGATACGCTTGATTTTTCCGCCGTATTCGAAGTGACGCGTCAGCTCGGCATTGGGGTCATTCAGACCCTTCTCACGCAAAAACACGGCGAGCGCCGCGCGCGCTTCGCGGCGGATGCGCGCTGCGTCCTGCTTGGCTTTCTCTGCCGCGATGCGATCATCTTTTTCTTTTTGCGCGCGCAAGGCGTAGGCCTTGCCGAGATCCATTTCGCCACCGCGGGCAGGCTTTCTGGCTTTGCCCTGATCTTGCCGCGGCTGATCATTACGCTGTTGATCGTTGCGCTGACCTTTGTGCGCCCTAGCTTTACGCGCATGGTCCGAAGGCTGCGCAGCCGGAGATCGTGTGTCTTGCCGACCGGCATCTGCGGGTCTGGCGGATGGCCTTGTAGATGAAGGCCGCGGCGAACGGTTCGGTGAAGCAGGCTTTTCCACTACAGCCGGCTTGAAGCCAAGCTGTGCCAACTGATCGCGCAGAGAAATACTCATCGGAAGCTATGCAAAATTAAAGTGTTTACCAGTGAGGCGGCGGCGTTTCGTCGGCTGAGTCCGCATTCATCGCGGTTTTCAACTGACCAAGATCGTGCAGCGCCCGGCGCAGCAGCTCTGACTGACGCCCAACCTCATCGCGGCTTGCAGCCAAGGCGTCACTTATTTCAGTCAAGGCATGTTCTTGAAAAGCCAAGCGACTTTCGATGTCGACCAGACGCTGCTCTGATGGAAGGTTCATCGCAATGGGGAGTTCATAAGATTGGACCCTAGCGAGCTGTGCAAAAGCAAACGGCCGATGCACCAGGCACCGGCCGTCGCTAATGCAGAAGACTACCGCCAGCAGTTACTGCTTGACGATCTCTAACAGCTCTACCTCAAACCGCAGCGTCGCGTTCGGACCAATCGGGCCGGGCGTGCCGCGATCGCCATACGCCAGCTCAGACGGAATCCACAGCGTGTACTTCGAGCCCACCGGCATCAGCTGCAGCGCTTCGGTCCAGCCTGGAATGACGGCGTTCAGCGCGAACTGAGCCGGCTCGCCACGGGCGACGGAGCTGTCGAACTCAGTACCGTCGAGTAAGGTGCCGACATAGTGGACCTTGACCGTATCGGTAGCGGCTGGCTTAGAGCCGGAACCCGCGGTGACAACCTGATACTGCAGGCCAGACGCCGTGCTCATCACGCCCTTAGCGGACTTGTTCTTGACCATGAAGGCCTCGCCTTCGGCCTTGTTCTTGCCGGCGGCCGCCTGCATTTCGGTTTCGCGCTTGGCTTGCAGCTTTTGCGCAAAGCTCTGCTGCAGCGCCTGAGCTTCTTCCGGAGTCAGCTTCGAGGCCTCGCCTTTCAGCGAAGACTGCATGGCCTGAATCACGACGGCCATATCGATCTCGTCTTTAATCTGCGTGAGCGAGCTGCCAATCTGCTGGCCAACCATGTAGCTGACCTTGTCTTTCTCGGTCTTCAAGTCTTGACCAAAAGCGACGCCGGAGCCGGCAATAACACTGGCCGTGGCGACGGCAAGCAGGGTGTGGCGAAAGGAAAACGTCATCTGTCACTCCAAGGAATTAAGCAATCGGCGAAAAACCGCCCCGATTGCGAAGGGCCGCGTATTGTGAGGCCGACCTTTCGCCGGCGCAACGCGGCGGCTATGACCACCCAATGCTCGATCAGTTCCCGTATGACTGAATACTTCGTTCAGCGCGGCTGACTGGTGCCGCGGGGTACAGCCACATTTTTGATATCCCGCGAGCAATTAGACAACGCTCAGCGAGTTGTGCCGGTGGCGCAGCGATCACTGCCCCGCTACGCTCGACCCTGCAAGCTAGTAAGAAAAGTCGACTACGCAATCTCGCCGTTGCGACTTGTTTTTACGCCATAACTTCGGAGAACACTGCCTTGGAAACATTTGAAGCCCTCAGCGCGGCCCGTGCCAAACATCCGCAGTCTCCCGCCGCAGGCTCGCCCGACGAGGCTGCCGCGTTGCAGACGTTCGCTACATTTTTTTCTAGCTTTGCAGCGAATCGCGTCGACCAGCTGCTGGACAAGACCTACAGCGCCGACGTGTATTTCAACGACACGCTGAAGACGCTGCGAGGTCGATCGGACCTCGGCCACTACCTGAAAGAAAGTGCAGAAGCGGTCGAAGACTGTCGGGTCACGATTGAGGACACAACGCGTACCTCGCAGGGCGAGTATTTGATCCGTTGGAAAATGATGATCCGCTTCAAAAAGCTCCGTAAAGGCGTCGATACGTGGACCGTCGGGGTTAGTCACCTGAGATTTGATGCAGCGGGATTGGTTTGCTATCACCAAGACTATTGGAACGCTGCCGATGGGATCTACGAGCACGTTCCGGTGTTGGGTTGGATGATCCGTGCGCTGAAAAAGCGTCTTTAGATCGCAGCGCGGGTTGCGCATACAACATGGCCGAACAGAGAACGGCGTGCCACATGGTCAGCCGGTTTGCGCGAGTCAAGGGATAGCTGACACACCTTGGCTCGCGTAAGCCGCTTGCGGTGCTGCTTCTAGCGGCGCAGCGCAGATAGCCAACCCGTTCGAATCACAACAGCGCTAACCCGCGAGCCTCGCTGGCTTCGTCAGCGCATGGCGAGGGGTTTGCCGAGTCGCTATCCGGACAGCACCGCCCGCTGCCCTACTGAGCCGGTTGATCTGCCGCCGGCATGTCCAACAGGGATTCGATCTTTGCCAACATCGCCGCGTCATCCGGCTTAGTGCGGCTGCCGTAGCTCGCGACTATGTTGCCCTGTCGGTCGACCAAATATTTATGGAAGTTCCAGCCGGGCTGTTCGTTGGTAGCGCTGGCGAGACTCAGGTATAGCGGTGTAGCCGCGTCGCCTTTTACGGCCACTTTCTCGAACATCGGAAACTTCACGCCGTACGTCAGCGTGCAGAACTCGGCTATGTCCTCCTCGGTGCCAGGCTCCTGGCCCATGAAATCATTGCTCGGAAAACCCAACACGCTGAAGCCACGCGGCTCCAGCTTCGCGTGCAGCGCTTCCAAGCCCTCGTACTGCGGCGTAAAGCCGCACTTGCTTGCTACGTTGACGATCAACAGTACTTTTCCAGCGTATGCCTCACACAGACGCTCGCGCTGTTCGCCAGCCAAGCGTCGGTACTCCACATCGAGCGGCCCGGCGCACGCGGCGTGCGCGGTGGTAAGGGTGCCAAGGCACAGGCTGAAGCCAACCACGATCTGACGGAGCTGAAGCATGCGCTGTGTCCTGCTGGGATTCGGGAGCTGCATCCTAAACAGATCCTGTACGGATGCCGTGAAGAACGACCGCCGAGCGACGACCCGCTTGACGGTTCGAATTCTAGTGTTATAGTTTGCTACAACACCGACGCAATAACTCACCCAGCTGGGAGGTTGTATGTGGTACCCACTCAAGAATTCTGTTTATTCGCTTAGCGCTGCAAGCGTCATTCTGGCGGCACTGCTGGCGTTTAGTCGGCCTGACACAGGCCTGCAGGCGCAGACACCCGCCGCTCCAAGCGACGAGCATGCACTGATCCTCGCTGTCGATCGCGCCGCTGAACATGTGGTCTTCGAAAGCGCGCACCAGAAGGCGCTGACGACCCTTGTGCTGCGGATTGCCGCGAAGGCGCTGGTCGCCGAGATGGAGGCCAACGGGCGTGCGGCCGGTGCCCCTGAAGCCAACGCGCCGCCGCCACGCGGTCGTCGTCAATCAACAATGCCCTTCTTCTCCTTCGCCAATCTGCTGCCCGGCACAGTCGAGCCCAGCACATGAGCACGACTTGGAGTGACAACACCCCGATCTACCTTCAGCTGAAGGAAAAGGTCGTCAGCATGATTCTCGACGGCATGCTCAAACCAGGCGACGCCCTGCCCTCCGTGCGGCAGGTAGCAGCAGACTTTCAACTCAATCCCATCACCGTGTCGCGCGCTTATCAAGAACTTGCCGACAGCGCGCTGGTGGAAAAACGCAGGGGGCTAGGCATGTACGTCAACGAAGGGGCGCCGGAAAAACTATTGGCCAGTGAGCGCGAGCGCTTTCTCACCGAAGAGTGGCCGGCGGTGATCGAGCGCATCAGCCGGCTCGGCTTAAGTGTCGAGCGGCTGCTGCAATCGGCCGGCAACGCGGAAAGCGGAGTGAAATCATGAGCGCTGTGATCGACGCCAAAAATCTAAGCCGCAGCTACAACGGCAAGCCGGCGCTCAACGGCGCCAGTTTTTCAATCGATCAAGGCCGCATCGTTGGTCTGATTGGGCCGAATGGCGCGGGTAAAACTACGGCGCTTAAAGCAATTCTCGGCTTGTCTCCGTTCGAGGGCGAGCTCACGGTGCTTGGCATGAACCCGCGCACCCAGCGCGACGAACTGATGGAGCAGGTTTGCTTCATCGCCGATGTGGCCGTGCTTCCGCGCTGGATTCGCGTGCGTGAAGTAGTCGATTTTGTCGCTGGTGTGCACCCGCGCTTCAACCGCGCGAAATGCGAAGCCACCCTAGCGCGCACCAAGCTAAGTCCGGCGATGCGCGTCAAAGAGATGTCGAAAGGCATGATTGTGCAGCTGCATCTGGCTGTGGTGATGGCCATCGATGCCAAGCTGCTAGTGCTCGACGAGCCCACGCTTGGCCTCGACATCATCTATCGCAAGCAGTTCTACCAAAGCCTGCTCAACGACTACTTCGATCAAGAAAAAACCATCCTGATCACCACGCATCAAGTGGAAGAAATCGAGCACATCCTCACCGATCTGCTATTCATCAAAGACGGCCAGATCTCGCTCAACACGACGATGGACGACATGGCTGATCGGTTTGCTGAGGTGATGGTCGGGCCAGAGCAGGCAGCCGCCGCACGTGCGCTAGGTCCCCTCGATGAGCGTCAGGTCTTCGGTAAATCGGTATTTCTATTCGATGGCGTTAGTCGCGCCACGTTGCGTGAACTCGGGGAGGTCCGCACACCGGGCGTCGCCGATCTCTTCGTTGCGACCATGAAAGGAGCGTACGCATGAACCGCTTGACCTGGCTGGTGCGTCGCGAGTTTTGGGAACACAAAGGCGGCGTGATGTGGGCGCCGGTATGGACCGCGACGGTATTTGTTGCGCTCGCGCTGATGGGTGCAATCACCGCAGAAGTATTCAAGGCGCGGTTTTCTGGCGGCATGAGCTTAGGCGTTTCGATACGTGACCTCACCAGCAAGATCACGCCCGAACAGCTCGCCCAGATCGGCCCTGCCTTCGACGTTGGTCTGCTTGGTCTCGGCGGCATTTTGTCAGCCGTGCTCGGCTTCGTGCTGTTCTTCTATCTACTCGGCGCGCTTTACGATGATCGCCGCGACCGCAGCGTGCTGTTCTGGAAGTCGCTGCCCTTGTCGGATCGCGACACCGTACTCTCAAAAGTCGTTGTCGCGGCGCTGCTCGCCCCGCTAATCACCTTTGCGGTAAGCGTGATGCTGCACGTTGCAGTGCTGTCGCTGATGAGCGTCCACGTCATGTTCTACGGCGTGAATCCGCTCACCGTGGTGATAGGTCCTGCCGAACCACTGGCTATTTGGCTACGCCTATTGGCGTCGATCCCGCTGAATGCGCTGTGGGCCCTGCCGTGCATTGGCTGGCTGCTGCTGGTGTCGAGCTTTGCCCGCAGCAAGCCCTTTCTGTGGGCCGTGCTGCTGCCTTTAGGTGTCGGCCTGATGGTCAGCTGGTTTGACGTGCTGTCAACCTTCAGCGTTCCCGACGCAGCCTATTGGAAGCATGTCGCGTTGCGCCTCGTACTCGGCATCTTTCCCGGAAGCTATCAGTTCAGTTTCGCGGGGTCTGAGTACAACTTTGTCGGAACCGCACATTCGCCCGGCTTGTTTGCGACCGGCATCAATGGCGCTGCCTCGTGGACCGATATGGGACACGTGATGCTGAGCCCCGATATGTGGATAGGCGCAGTGGCGGGCATCGCGATGATCTTTGCGGCGGTTCGTATGCGGCGCTGGCGTGACGAAGCGTGATGGCCGCGCGCTGACGGCTTTCGCTCAATAAAAAACGCCACGGACGAACGCTTCCCATCTGCTCTCGGTTGTTGGCGCAGAAGTGTATATCTAACAATGGATTAGCCTTCGCTTAGCTGCAATGGATCCAACGCGGTGATCCAGCAGTAAGAGAGCCCGTCTTCGGCGGGCTCTCTTACTTTGGTCGACAGCAGGAAGCTGCGGATCGAATTGCCAGACGGCGATTTCGACAGATCACACAGCGCTAACGGCAGTGTCCAGCGATGCCAATGCGAACCGCCAGCCGATTGACTGGCCCTGCCCCACTAACTGAACACTTTCGTCAGCGAATTTGCTCGCACGCGGCGAGAGTCTGACCGGCAGAAATCGGTCGATACGAGACGCTCGGCCCCGCGGCAGGTTTCTATCGCAGCCGTCTTCGCTCGAACTTGCAGGGATCGACAGTGAGCTAAATCTGCGATGCCGTGATGGACTCACCAATCCAAAGCTGCGTCAGCTAGATTGTCCGCATGATTAAATTCGGACCTTGGAGCACCCTGCTCGCGATTGGCGTCGCCTTTGGGCTGACCATCGCACTGCTGCTTGCATGCACCAGCCGCAACACCACGGCAAACCGTTTGCTAGCTGCACTGCTGATTCTGTTTGCTCTCAAACTGATGCCATACGTACTGGGCTTCGCGGGCTATTACGACGCCTACCCCTGGCTCTCATTTGCGCCGTTTGGTCTCGGCCTGTGCATAGGCCCACTACTCTTCCTGCACGTGTGCCGCCTCACTGCTTCGGCCATGCCGCGCGGCTGGACGTGGCATCTGTTGCCGGGCGTCTTGCAGCTGAGCTACTACGCAACGATGTTCTCGCAGCCTTTGAAAACCAAGACTCATTGGAACAGCCTCGTCCACGCGCCCTGGATCGATCCACTCGAAACCCTGCTCGAGCTGCTGTCGTTTTCGATCTATCTCTGGCTGGCGCTGCGGACCTACCGCGCCTATCAACACTGGCTAGACGCCCACCTGAGCAATCGTGAAGAGTTCCGTCTCGTCTGGCTGCGCAACGCGCTCACGGCATTCTTGCTGGTCTGGCCGATATGGGTGGTCTACGAAGTCTTGAGCTACAGCATCAACTTCAATTATTTCCAACGCTTCCCGCTTTACGTGTTGCTCACTCTGCTGGTGTTCTATCTTGGGTTGGAAGGTTGGAGGCACGCCGCCATCGTGTATCCGCTCGCCGGACAAGCTGTTCCGCCTGAGCCCGGAACTGAGGCGCCCACGCAGCCTGCAGGGCGTGACTGGGAATCGTTAGGTCGGGAATGGTTGGCACGCACCGAGAATGCCGGCTGGTGGCGCGACCCGGAACTTGGCTTGGAGCGACTCGCCCGGCACCTTGGCACTAACACCGCCTATCTTTCGCGAGCGCTCAACGAGGGGCTGGGGCTGAGCTTCAATGCGGCAATAAACCGGCTGCGCGTCGCCGATGTCTGTCGTCGGCTGGCGAGCGACGCGGCTGACGATGATCTGCTGTCCGTCGCGTTCGCCGCGGGATTCAGCTCGAAGACGAGCTTCAATCGCACGTTCAAGAGCCAGATCGGAAAGACGCCTTCCCAGTTCCGTGAGTTGGCGGCCCGGACGCGTACCGAATCATAAAATTTGAATGCTGGAGCGACGACGGGACAGCATCCCGACATGGTGACGACTCGCCCCACAGCCGGATCCACCATGTCCCCAATCGTCCATCTCGCACTTGCCGCCGGTCTCGCGCTCGGTCTGATCGCACGTACTCACGCTGCAGAAACAACGGCCGCCGAGCCGCAGCCCTTGACTGCGAAGCAGGCCCAACGCGAACTGAAAATCCTCAAGCGGGCCTTGAGCGATCTGCATCCAGGCCTCTATCGCTACCAAACACCCGAGCAGTTCGAAGCGGAGTTCGCCCGCGCCGAAACTGAAGTTGCCAATGGCAGCGACGCCTTGAAGATGTACCTCATCTCCACACGGATCGCCGCAGTGCTGCGCTGTGGCCATACGTGGACAAACCCACTCAATCAGGGACAGTCGGTACAGGACGCAATAGCAGCACTGCCGGCACTGCCATTGCGCGTACGCCTGCTCGAAGGCCGGCTGCTGGTGACCGCAAGCGCCGACCGGAACGTGCCGAACAATGTCGAACTACTCACGATCGACGGGCGTACGCCCTCAGCGCTGGCGAACGAGTTCATGCCTTACCTGCGCGCCGATGGCGGAAGCGACGGCAAGCGGCTAAGCCAACTCGACAGCAATGTCGACGGCGGCGCCATGGACCGGCTGTTGCCACTGCTACATCCGCCCGGAGCCCACGGCTACAGGCTGCGCTTTCGTCCTCTCGGCGGACAAACCGGTGCGGCGATCAGTCCAGCGGTCAAGGAGGCCATGGTCGCCGGTATGCCGATAAACGAACGCGAACGCAGACTACTCAAGGCGGGGATCGCGCCGGAAAACACCCTATGGCGATTCGAGATTGATGGTGACATCGCGACGATGACCCTGCCGACGTTTGCGTTCTGGCAGAGCGATTTCGACTGGAGCGCCTTCCTCCAGCGGAGCTTCAATACCCTTAAGGAGCGCAAGGTCGACAAACTTATTCTCGATCTGCGGCAAAACGAGGGCGGCGACGACGCGATCGGCAACACGCTGCATTCCCATCTGATGGCCACGCCCTTCGTCATACCCGCGTTACGTCTGGAGTCCGCCTACGAGCGTGCACCCTATGACCTCGCGAGGTTCATGGATACGTGGGACTTTTCGTTCTTCGACCGCACCGGACAGGTCGTGCGTGGCGAAGGCCGCAACTGGCTGGCACGCGAGCAGCCCGCTGACAATCGCATCGCACCTGATGCGCAGCCTTATCTCGGCCGTGTAGCCCTGCTTACCGGACCGCGGATGAGTTCGGCAGGCTTCCTGATCGCGCGCAATCTCAAGGCGAGCCGCCGCGCAACCCTGATCGGACAAGCCACCGGCGGTAATCTCCGCGGGTTAAATGGCGGACAGCTCGCATGGTTGGTGTTGCCGACCTCCGGTGTCAGCGTCGATATCCCACTGATCGGCAGCTTTTCCAAGACGCCACAGCCGGACAGCGGCGTGCTTCCCGATATTACCGTGCACACCACGTTGGATGACGTAGCCGCGGGCATCGACCCGGATATCGTCGCAGCGAAGCGCTGGCTCGTCAGGGGCGGGAATCTCTAGCGCCGATGTCGACCGCTGGCGTACTGCCTCTATTGGCAGTTGGCTACGTTGGATTGCTCACTGTTCGACTCGGCTTCGTCCTTCGGATTCGGAAAGGCTCCTGACCTGCGCGTGTCGGCTCCCTTGACTGTCGTTTCGATGTTTTCAGATGGGTGGGTGTGCCAGAGATCGAGAAGAGGGCGCAGGGAAAGGGGGCAGTTCCAGACGAATCACCGAAAGGGGTCGGAAGCTGCCGGTTAGGTTGACGACGGCTGTGGGCAGTTCGTCTGGCGCAGCTTGGCAGTCTCGCTGGCGATCGAGATCAGTTGAGTTGGCAATCGGCGACCGCATCGGTGGCAACAAACTGTGGCTCTTTGAGCTGCGAAGCGCTGCGTCTCACGCAGCAGCGCTGTTCGGTCGAGCAGGCGCTCGATTTCTGAAACCAACCCGTCATGCAGGTCGAACCCACCAGGCGCGATGCCGACATCGCGGGTGCGGCCCCTAGCCGACGAAACGGCGTAGTAGCGTGCGCCGCACCAGGACCTGATAGCTAAGCAGGCAGACGGCGAGCGTGCCGGCGCTGGCCATTGCAAACTTCAGCGGCCAGCCCAAGTCCCAATCCATCAACAGATATTGCAGCGCGAACAGCAGCGGCAAGTGCAGCAGATAAGTCCAATAGGCGCTTTGCGCAAGGTAACGCAGCACCGGACTGGCGCGGTTGAACAGACGCTGGCCGACCAGCAGGCAACCGACGGTCAGCCAGACGCTGAGGCAGGCTTCCAACGCCGCCGTGGCCCAAGGCGCGCTGGTTTGGCTCAGCGCTGGCGCAGTCACGGCGACTCGCCAGAGGAAAGCTGGGTAGGCAAGCACCGCGCCTAGCGCCAGCCTTTTACCCAGCGGCCGGACGCGTTCAAGCCAGTCGGGTTGGTCCTGCACCAGCACGCCCAACCCAAAGAAGGCACCGTAAAAAATAATCGCCCAGAACTGGGGTGCAAGGCCTTCCGGCGCGGGATGCGGCGCGCTGACCGATGCCAGTGCCGGCAGCAGCACGAGCGGCAGTCCCAGCATCACCCAGGCCGGATGGCGTTGCAGCAGTCGCTGGCCCAGCCGACCCAGTTCCAGCGTGCGAAAAATCCAGTGCAGCACGGCGAAGATCAGCAGGTAATACAGGAACCACAAATGCGCCGTGCCCGGCGGCAGCTGTGGCGGGTCGGGTTGATGCATCCAGTCGCGGACCATCACCAGAAGCGGCGACGGATGCTGCACGTTGATAAGCGCCCATTCGGTGCTGGCCGACAGTGCCCACCAGACCAGCGGCCAGGCTAGTAGGAAAGGCAGGAGGACGCGCCGCACCCGCTGCCGGGCCAGCGCCACTCCACCTCGCTGGGCGACTATCCACCCCGCGAAAAATCCTGCTACCAGGAAAAACAAGGGCATGCGCACCAGGTGCATGCCCCAGACCACGGCGTCGACAGCAACCGACGTTTCGCGATCAGCCAGCGGCCAGATCGGCTGCATCAGCGGGCTGTAAGCCAGCGCGGCGTGGAAGAACACGCCGGCCAGCATGGCCAACGCGCGCAGGTGGTCCATGTAGTGGAGCCGGTCCGGCGCGCCGGGGCTGTCCATGGCCTCAGTAGAAAGCTGGCTTGCGGGCGTGCACCCAGGTGGTGGCGGCCATCAGCAACACGCTGGCGAGAAAAAGCGCTGCCAGGATGCCCAGCGCTTCCGGCGTCCAGACGATGGCATCGACGCTGATGCGATCTTTGATTTCTGGGATCTGCGACATCGCCATCATGAAGGGATTGATCATCACCATCGAGCCGACCATGGCGAAAGTAGACCAGCCTTCCGACTCGACCGACATCGCCACCGCCAGTGAAACGCTGAAGGCGAACAGGATGTAGGCGAAGATCAGCAGCGAATAGACCAGCAGGCCGTCGGGCAGCGGCGTGAACAGAACCACGCCCAGCGTGCCGCCGAGGATGACGGCAAAGGGCGCCAAGAAGGTGATCGCGTTGCCGACCATCTTGGCCACGGTGAAGTCCAGTGGCGAGACCGGGAGGCTCATCACGAAGGCTAGGGTCTTTTCCTTGCGTTCGTTCATCAGCGACGTGGAGATCGAGAAGCACGCCACCGACACCATGACGATGATCAGCATCAGCGAACCTACGTAGAAGGCCCAAGGCTTGGCCAATCCCAGAAAGCACAGGGCAACGATGCCAGCTAGCACGTAGGCAGCCAGCTGCTTCTGGAACAGCTGCCAGTCTTTCGCCACCAGCAGGCGGATGACGGGGATATTGAGGGTCATGCGACGGCTCCTGAACGCACGGCGGTAACGAAGATGTCTTCCAAGTTCATGGGGTCGCTGCGCTGAACCTGCAGGCCGTGTTCGGCTAGGCGCGTGGGCAGATCGTCGATCCAGTCGCGCACTTTTATTTCAACGACGCTGCCGTTGGCGCGGGCGCTGGCGATTTCCGGCCAGGCGGCCAGGCCGTCGGGCAGCACGCCCTGGCAGACTAAGCGGCGCCAGCTTTCCAGGAAGCTATCCTTGTCGGCGGACGCGACCAAGCGGCCTTGATGGAGGAAGGTGATGGAATCGGCCAGCTGTTCGATGTCGTGGGTGTTGTGCGAAGAGAACAACACGCTGCGCTGTTCGTCGCGCAGCACGTCGGCCAGTGCTTCGAGCACTTCGAGGCGAGCGACCGGGTCCAGTCCCGTCGTCGGCTCATCGAGCAGCAGCAGACGCGGTCGGCGCGCTAGGCAAAGCAACAGAAGCGCCTTCACCCTCTGGCCGTGGGAAAAGCCGCCGAGTTTCTGTTCGGAGCGCAGGTCGAAACGCTTGACCAGGACTTCGGCGTAAGTCGCGTCCCAGCCCGGGTAGATGCGGCTGACCAGGTCCATGTGCCAGCGCAGGCTCTGGCCCTTGTAAAGACGCATATCTTCGGACGCGAAGCCGATGTCGCGCTTGGCGGCTACTTGGGCTTCGGGCAGCCGGTGGCCCAGCACCTTTACAACGCCGGCATCGGCAGCGGCCAGCCCGGTCAGCAATCGCAGCAGGGTGGTCTTGCCGGCACCGTTGGCGCCGACCAGACCCATCACCTGGCCTTCGGGCAGCTGCAGGGTGATGTCGCGCAGCATGAAATCCGGGTAGTGCTTGGTGATACCGGACAGGCAGAAGGCCGGGGTCATGGCGTGGATCCTTTCTTGGATTCGGGGCGGTTATCTGCCGGGTCGCCGGCGTCGTCGATCAATCGGTGCAGGTCGGCGCGGCCGAGACCCAGACGGGCGGCCACGGCCAGCAGCGCTTCCAACTGGCGCTGCAGTTCTTCATGCATCAGTGCCGTGGGCAGGTCGCTGCGTTCGGCCACCACCGAGCCCTTGCCCTGGCGGGTGGCGATGACGCCGGCGCGCTCAAGGTCTTCGTAGGCGCGGCGCACGGTGATGACGCTGACCTTGCTGCCGGCGGCCAGTTCACGAATGGACGGCAGGGATTGCCCGGGCGTCCAGTCGCAGGCCATCACCTTGGCGGTGATCTGGTCGACGATCTGCTGATACATCGGCCGCGGGTCGCTGGTCGAGAGGAAGAGTTCCACAGGCAATGGCTTACTGTGCTGCTGTAATATACACAGTATGCACAGTGCTCGTGCGGCCTGCAATCCCTGAGGTCAATGGCACGATTGGCACGCGCAGCCTGTTAGCGTTGACTGGGCCTCACGCACTCAGCCACACGCTGCGCACCACAGCGCAGGACCGCCGTGAAGTCCGCGCGCACGGTCCCCGCCAGCCAGCGGTCTTGCGCCGCAAATCGCGCGATGAAGTCCGGACAGCGCCTGCACCAGCGCGTACAGCGGCGTACCCTCGGACGCATGACGCGCCTAGGTCGCTGCGGCCGCAGTGCGGGAGGTGCGGCGCTGGCAACGCACTGCGCTGCGCGTCCCTTCAGTGCGCTAAGGCGCAGCACGAAACGCGCCCATTCATCGACGGCTGCACACCGTTTCGAACGGCCTCAACTGTGTCGGGCGTGCTCGGCTTCCGACGCCATCCCTTGGCTGCTGCCAAGGGATGGATGAGCTGAGTTGAGAATAATCAGACAAAGCGCACAAGCAAAAAAAGAACCCCGCAAAGCGGGGTCCTAGAGGCTAAATCACTGCTTAGTAATGGATTCGGAAAGATCGGTCGATGTAGCCCGGGCCGTTTTTACTTCAGCAACCAGACGCTGCAAGTCTTCACGCTAACGGGCAATAGTGAACTCCACCGGCACGCTTGCCCACGCTGAAACAGCCTGCCCATCGCGCCATGCCGGTTGAAAGCGCCAGTGCTCGCGAACATGCCGCAGTGCTTCGCGATCCAACACCCGGTGCCCGCTGCTGCGCTGCACGCGTATCTGTTCAACGCTGCCGTCAGCGGCAACCAACACGGCAAGCGTGACCAAGCCTTCGAGACCGCGCTTGAGCGCCGCTGCGGGATACGGCGGAGGTGACGCATCGCCATAGGCAACCGTCGCCGCACGGCTGGCCGCCGCCATGCCAACCACTCCGCTACCGATTTCCTCAACCACCGGCAGCGTGCTGCTCTCGACGACGACGACGCTTGCTTCAACGACTTGGGTGGTTTCAACGGGTGTTGTGCGCACGCTCGCTTGGCGTGGCGTCGGTCGGACTGGTGCTGACGGCGGCGCGGGCACGGGCAAGATTTCTGGCTCAATCGGCTTGGCGCGAATCCAATCCGGGATCAAATACGTAGGCTCTGCCACCGCCTTCAGCGGTGAGACGGGCGCCACGCCCACCAGGCTCAGCAGCAGCAGCGCACTGACGTTCAAGGCAATCGCCGCCGCCAAGGCGAGCGTGCGGTTGATATCGAGGCACGTAGGTTCGACGAATGCAGTAGAGCGGTTTGTCAACACCATGACGTCGTTCTCCTGTTAGGTGAGCGTCGTCAGGCTCGCTAAGGCGAAACCCAACGGCGCGCCAAAACGCCGGGAAGTCCCCGACCGTTCGACGCTGCGCGGCGTGCTTTGGCAGCGGCAAGCGGGTGCCGACAAGCGGCAGCTTTTGAGCCACAGGCGGCAATGTTGCCCCGACTCAAGGGCTGACTGGCGGCTCAATCCTTTGCCTAACGTCGGCAACCCGAAACGCGTTGCGCCCAGCATGCTTCGCTTCATAAAGCGCCTCGTCAGCCGCGGCAAATAGCCGTGTCGGTGCCCACTTCGGATTCGGAATGGTGGTGCCGACGCCAGCGCTCACCGTCACTCTGCCCGCCGGCGCATCGGGATGCGGGATTGCTAGGTCGTAGATGGTCTGTACCGCCTGCGCCGCCAATCGTTGCGCGCCGTCTGAATCCGTTTCTGGCAGCACGATCGCGAACTCCTCACCACCGAATCGGGCGACGAGATCGCCGGGCCGACGCAAGATGCCCGCCAAGGCCGCGGCGACACGCTGCAGGCAGGCATCGCCTTCGAGATGGCCCAGCGCGTCGTTGTAGCGCTTGAAGTAATCGAGATCGCAGAGCACCAGCGAGAGACTCAAGCCGTTGCGGCCACCGCGCCGCCATTCACGGGCGAGCCCTTGATCGAACGTACGCCGATTGGCGAGCTGGGTAAGCTGGTCGATACCCGCCAGACGCCCCAGCTCTAGATTTGCGGCCTCCAGACGGTCAAGCAGCTGCGCCCGCTCAACCGCTCGTCGTAGCCGGTGCCGGAGGACATCCCAGTGCACTGGTTTGGTGACGAAGTCCTCCGCGCCGGCTGCAAACGCCTCATCGATAGACGCCCTATCGTCGAGACCCGTAATCATGAGCACAGGGACACGCTCGCCGCCGGGCCTTTGCCGCAGACGCTTGCAGCACTCGAAGCCATCCATATCCGGCATCAAACCATCCATCAGAACAAGATCAGGACGCTGTTGATCGAACGCCTCGATCGCTTCTCGTCCGGTCTCGGCCTCGATAATTTCATAGCCTTCGCGCAGCAGAACTTGGCGCACCTGCATGCGCATGAAGCGCTCATCGTCAACGACCAGAATTCGCGGTGCGCGCATCGCAGACATCAGCTTAGATCGTGGCCGACAGCGCTCGCACCAAGCGTGCGTAGCGGGCCAATCGAGAACGAAAGCAAGGTCTTCATCGACGAATGGTAAGCGCTGTCATCGTCCGAAATGCGCTTGTGATCGCAAGCAGGTCGTTTTTCGTCGCAATTGATGCTTCAGCAGGGATTCCACCAAGGCGGCTCGACCGTTAGATGAAGTGCGCATAAGCGTCCAGCGGGAAGCGCGAGATATCCGGGACTTGGCAGCCATCAGCGGGGTGACCGACGACGAGCAGCAGATACGGCATTTCGTTTTTTGGTCGACCAAGCACCTCATTGAGAAAACCCATCGGGCTCGGCGTGTGAGTGAGCGTTGCCAAACCAGCGCGATGCAGTGCGGCAATCAACATGCCGCTCGCGATGCCTACCGATTCATGCGGGTAGTAGCGCTTTTGCTTACTGCCGTCAGGGGCGATACCGAAGCGCTCGTAGAAAATCCCAATCAGCCACGGCGCTGTCTCTAAAAACGGCTTGTCGGCGTCGGTTCCCAACGGCGCTAGCGCGTCCAGCCACTCGTCGGGCGCACGATGGCTGTAGAACTCACGCTCTTCGGCCTCGGCTGCCTCGCGAATCTTTCGCTTGGTTGCCGCGTCTGAGACAGCGACAAACCGCCACGGCTGTTGGTGGGCACCACTCGGTGCCGTACCCGCCGACCGTAAGCATGCTTCGATAACTGGTCGTGGAACCGGCCGGTCCGAATAGTCGCGCACGGTTCGCCGCTGCGCTAGTTCGTCGGCAAACGCTTCCGCCAGACGAAGGCGCTCGGCATCGTCGATGGCGGCACGAGGCGGCAACGAAACAAACCGGTGAAGACTCATAGCAGCTCCGTAGCGTTATCAATCCGAATAGGCGAGCAGTGACGGCTACTTCGACTTGGGCGGATTCAATCCGGCCAACGCCCGTTGCCAAGCGATGGCGGGCCCCCACATCCCAAAGCGACGCAGCTTGGCAGGCAGCGCAGGCAGATCGAGCCGCTGCACCAGCATGAACATTACCCACGCAATTAAAATTGCCCGCAGCAACACCCAAATCAGCGATTCATTGGATTGACCCGCCCACGCTAACGCGCTGATCACCAGCACCAGCGGCAGCCAGAATACAGGCCGCATCATTTCCCGAAGCGCCTGTCTCATCGAGGCCCGCCAGCTGCGCTTCGCTAGGGCTGACGGCATCACAAGCCAGCTAGGAAGTCGCGCATGGGGAGCAGATTTGACAGGCCGACGCCAGGCCAGTGCGGTTCCCATCGCCACCGCGCTGCCGTGCAGGGCGAGCCAGCCGGCAATTAGGGCAAGCAGACTCGGCGGCGGCCAACCAAGCAGCGCGGAGACTTCTTGATTGAGCTTATTCAACGCCACGGCAAACGCATCGCCAAACAATAGCCACTGGGTCAATAAGCCCTGTGAGCCCGCCCACAGTCCCATCAGCATGCCGCCGCTAGTGACACCGAATAGATTCCAACCGAACAAGCTGAGCGCGCGGGAGTAAAGCCAGCCCTGAACCACGATGGCGAGCATCGGTCGCAGGCGCTGTCCGGCCGGTGAAAGCGACTTGATCGCCGCAGACAGCACCGCCACCCAAGCAACGCGCGACCTTTGAGCAAGCGGTTGCGCCGCACGCGTCAGCAGCGCCGCCTGCGTGGTTGCCATGCCCAAGCCGCCGAGCGGCACCTTAGCGCCGTGAACCACTGAGCCCGCACCAACCTCGAATGCGCCGGCCAAGGCACCAAACAATCCGACGCGCTCAAAGTCACGTCGGGTGGCCAAGACCTCATGCAGGCGCTGTAGAGCATCCGGACGACTCGCTTCAACTACCACGTCGAAACGCTGCCCGAGCATGTCTGCGACGGCAGTCATATGCCGAGTGTTTACAACAACGATCACGGCGCTAGGGGAACGCGCCAGCAGGGCATCGAGCCGATCACGATGCCCGCTGCCCGCCAGCTCCATCGCTCCAATCTCGTCAGCCACCAGCACATCGATTGGGGTCGCATCGGCGAGCGTTGCTGCAAGCCATTGCTGCATGTGGGTTTCGGCTTCGCCGTCCGCGCGATACGGCGGATTGCTTGCGGTGTCACGCTCGAGCCACGCCACCGCCGCTGCGCCTCCTCCAATCGGCTGCCATTCGTAGCGATCTGCGCCTTGGCCTGCGACGCGAGCACCGTGCGAGGGCTGCAGCCAACCGACGACGTTTGATTCGGCTGCTGCGGCGTCAACAAAACGAGCCGCTAGCGTCGTTTTCCCTGAGCCCGTTTCGCCATGAATTGCGATTAGCAGCGGCCCACCGTTCGCTAAATCGTTTGTCGCGACCTTTTGCATTAACCCAAATCACTCACGGAAGAATGTCGATAGCAACTCGACCGACAGCATTTGATACGCGGCACTGCGTTCGCTCACTTGCATGGCCGGATCAGCGGTGACCACGGTCCCACCGCGGCAGTGAGAACGCCGCAGGCCTGCAGGCCATCAAAAAGGCGCTGCGCCCAAGCCTCTTGGTCTGCGCTGGAGCACAGCAAATCTTGTCGCACCTCGAACATCACATGCGCGCGTCCTGCCTCAACGCCCAAGTGCTCTAGCGTATAGCCCATTTCGGTCAAGCCGTCATAGGGTCGATTGTCGCCAATGATCATGCCGTCGTTGCCAAGCTGTGCAAGCAGCGGCGCTAGCCAGTGAGGACGATGTTTCCAAACGACGCCCGCGTGCCAAGGACGCGCCGGTCGTCCGGCCAGCGCTGGCGTGAAGGTGTGAACCGAGATCAGCACGGTGCGAGGACCGACAGCCTCAGCCTCGCGCAAATGCTGCTCGATTGCGCGGTGGTACGGTCGATGAAAGCGCTCAATTCGCTGCGCTCGCTGTGCGTCCGTCAGTTCGGCATTGCCAGGCACCATGGTGCCATCGCTATGGCGGGCAATAAGATCGTCAGCGCCCGCTGCCCGATTGAGATCGACCACTAGGCGCGACCACGCCCCAAAAAAGGCTGGGCAGTCGAGTCGCTCAGCTAGCGCCTCGGCAACGCCTGCCGCCCCGGGATCCCAGGCGATGTGGCGTTGGCGGTCTTCGATGCTTAAACCTAGGTCCGCTAAGTCGTCGGGTATCGCGTTACTGGCGTGATCGCAAAGCACTAGGAGTTCCGCACGGGCGCCCGGCTTAAACCGCCAGGCCAACGGCGAGCTGAGTCGATCGGCGTTCAACAGGGTGAACCCCGTCGTGAGCGGGAACGCATGTTGGTCAGCTCGGCTCGGCGAGCACGGAAGCGGGAACGACAGATGGCTTCCTTTCCGCCACTTCGACACACCCATCCGCACACAAACTGCCTAAGGCAAATTCGACTCGATTGCGGCCTGCCTTCTTGGCCCGAAACAGCGCGCGATCCGCGCGCCGCAAAACATCGTCCAGCGAGGTGTCAGTTGCAATCAGATCTGCTAAGCCTATGGACACCGTGACCGGCACCGTGACGCCATCGACGACAAACGCCTGTTGCTCAATAAACATCCGAATGCGCTCGGCAGCGGCCAACGCTGCCTGTGATTCGAGGTCGTTAAACACGACCACAAACTCCTCACCACCCTGGCGTCCGCACAGATCTTGTTTGCGGCAAGCCAGCTCGATACGTTCGGCTGCATGCTTTAAAGCGGAGTCGCCCACCTCGTGGCCGAAGTGGTCGTTGATTACCTTGAAATTGTCGATATCGATTACCGCAACAGACAACGGGCGCCCCTGATCGCGCGCATGCCTCACTCGCCCCTCACCTGCGTTCGCTAGGGTTCGTCGATTGGGCAGGCCGGTCAGATGATCGGTGGACGCCGCGTGCTCCCATTGCCGCCTAATGCGCTCAGAGCAAAGCTGCAAGAAGGCGGTGGTGCCAACCACCGGCAAAATTGCCGCAATCAATGGCGCAAGCAGATTTATCCACCCGGCATCACCCACCAGCTCACGTAGGCCCGTGGTCCTGCCAAACAACGCCCAGCAAATCATGATTGCCAACACTACCCCAACGAAAACGCCGGTCAGCGCGCGCCGGCTGCTCGCCGCATCAACCGAGCGCTTGGACAAAAGGGTGGCAATACAGCCCAACACAATCGCCGACCACGCTGCCGCGACAGCCATCACTCGGTTGACCTGACTCGGCTGCACGGCTGAATACCAAAGCACGCCAGCGATACCAGCGGCAAACGGCAACAGTATCCATTTTGTCTCAGAGAACCCATAGAAGCGTCGCAGCGCCTGCCAATAGCCGGTAACGCCGAGCATCAGCATGCCATGCGCTATCGGCAATACAACGCCCTTCGGCAAACTACCCTGCACCGCCAAAAGGATGCAGCCGCCCGCCTGCAAAAGCGTGCCGACTCGCCAGCTGAAGGCGCTAGGCTGCAGTGCCTTCGGCAGGTCTTGGTGCATCAGACCGAGCACCGCGCCATTCAGCAGAATTAGGACAGCAGATATGAAGAATGCGGTCAGAGCATCCATGCGCAATGCGACTCGCTAGCGTTAACTCGGGGATGCTACACAGATACGCCACGGTCATACGCGAATGACCGACAAACGGTGTCTACCGCCCTATTGAGTGGCGCGGTTGTTTAAGGATGCAGTGAACAATTAGGCCCATCTTCGATCCGACAATGGTTCGACAGGCTCACCGTGAACGGAATCAAGGCATTAGCCGTTCACCCCTGGGGGTGTCAGAGGGCTCAACGGAATTTGATCAAGGGATCGCCAACGACCCACCCGACTGCGGTCAGCGGTCAGCACACCGTTTTAGCTCCAGCTAAAACAAGTGAGCCCGCGCGATCTCCACGCCCAGCTGCTCATTGCGAACAATCATGGCGCTTAAAAATTCATGCAGACCCGACGCCATGATGTCTTCAATGCGTGCAGCTGACAGCTCGGTGTCTATGTCGGCCGCCAGTTGTTTGGCCTCACGGCTGCGCTCCGGGTCTTGACCGGTTATCTGATTCAGATGACTGGCTACCTGCTCGTAGCAAAAGCGCAGCGAGCGCGGAAACTCGGGACGCAAGATCAAAAGTTCCGCTACACGCGCCGGCTCGACCGTGCCTTTGAATAACACTCGATACGCGCGCCGCGCCGCTACCACGCGCAAGATCGCCAGCCATTGGTAATGATCGATCACACCGCCGACGTCTTTCACCGAAGGCAGCTCAACGTGGTACTTCACGTCGAGCAAGCGCGCGGTGTTGTCGGCGCGCTCAATAAATTGACCCAGTCGGCAAAAATGGAAGCTATCGCGGCGCAGCATCGTGTTGGCATAGACGCCGTGATAAAGCCCGGCGCGCTCTTTGATCCAGTCAAGGAACTGGATCAAATCATCGCTGCTGCGTGCCGAATGCCGGCGACCTGGAAGCTCAAGCCAGGTGCCGTTGATGGCCTCCCACATTTCGGTGGTCATGTTTGTACGCGCCGCACGCGCGTTGCGGCGAGCAGTCTCGATGCAGCTGACGATGGATGACGGGTTGTCGGTATCAAATGCCAAATAGTTGACCACCGCTGCTTCGCTGAACTCGTGCTTCTTATTGAACGCCGGCTCAACCCCTGCGGCGACCAGTGCCGAACGCCACTCGCTACCCAGTTCGGCATCGGGGCGCACTGCGCTCATATGGCCAGCCACCTGCAGCAGCCGCGCCACATAGTCGGCACGCTCAATGTAGCGCGTCAACCAGTGCAGATTTTCAGCGATTCGAACCAGCATTATGTTTCCAAAATCCAGGTGTCCTTGGTGCCACCGCCCTGCGAGGAATTAACCACCAGCGACCCTTCACGCAGCGCCACTCGACTCAAGCCGCCGGGAACCACCCGAATGCGATCGCCGCTCAAAACGAACGGGCGCAGGTCTACATGCCGCGGTGCGATGCCGGAATCCACAAACACCGGAAC
>JBBSIY010000012.1:0-24068 GCA_038257785.1 Lysobacterales bacterium | reverse complement strand
ACCGTTTCTGCGGAAACAGAAATCTCGCAATGAGCTTGGGCGGGCTGACTCCCATGGCACCGCTTACCGGTTCTACCCAAGGGTATTGTTTCGACGATGCTTCGACGTGCCATCGAATCCTGGACACTCAACCCAACTCATCGCTTTCGCTAATTCAACCCTATCGCAAACAGCGCGATGCACAGAATCAGGCCGCCCAGTGGAACGATCACGGTAAGCGCGGCCATCGGCGCGTAGGCGGCGCGGTGAGTTTCGTTGCAGATGGCGCGGATGGTGGTGACGACATAGCCGTTGTGCGGCAGCGAATCGAGCACGCCTGAAGAGATAGCGACAACCCGATGCAGCTGATCGGGGACAACGCCTTGGGCGAGGAAGGTCGGGGCCAGCAGCGGCAGCGCAATAGCCTGACCGCCAGATGCAGATCCTGTCATCGCAGCAATCACGCTGACTGCGACAGCTGCGCTAACCAGTCCTCCACCGGGCAAATGGGTAACCGCGTCGACGGCCATCATGAAGGCGGGTGAGAGTTTGGCGACGGCGCCAAAGCCGACGACCGCTGCGGTGTTGCCGATGGCAATCAATGCGCCGGTGCCGCCTTCAGCAAGGGGTTGCCCCAAGGTGCGAATCAGGCGTGGCTGGAGTAGCGCGGCCGCTAGCGAACCGCCGAGCAGCGCCAGAATCAGCGCGGACGTTTTGAAGCTATCGTGGAACGCAAACGCGATGCCGAGCACAATCAGCAGAGGCAGCAGCGAGAGCGCTGGCGGCGGCAGATGACCGCTGCGCGGCTGTGGATCGGTATCCCGCTCCTCAAACCCTTCGCCGCGTTCGCGCGCTGCTCGCAACATGCGATTGAGCCACCAGGTGCCGCTGGCCATCATGAACAGTGCGACGATGATGCTGGCCTGCCAGCCGGCGAGATGAGTGGTGCCTAGGAACGGAATCGGAATCCAGTTCTGGATTTCGGGTGATCCCGCCGAGGTCATGGTGAAGGTAGCGGAGCCGAAGCCGAGCGCGGCAGGAATAAAGCGGCGCGGCAGGTTGGCCTCTTTGAACAGCGCTAGCGCCATCGGATATACAGAGAACGCGACGACGAACAGGCTGACGCCACCGTAGGTCAACACTGCACACGCGCCCACCACGGCCAGCGCGGCGCGCTTCATGCCGAGCTTGGCGGTGATCCAGTGCGACAGACTATCGGCCGCGCCGCTGGCTTCCATCAGCTTGCCGAAGATCGCGCCGAGCAAAAACATGAAGAACCACGCGGCGATAAAGCCGGTAAAGCCCTGCATGTAGCTGCTGACCAAATCGGGCGCGCCTTCAACCGCCAGCGGTGGCAGCAGTGCGATGCCGCTGCTAAGCGCCACCAGCAACGCGCACAGCGGCGTGGCGACGAACAGCGTCATTCCACGAATGGTGAGGAAGATGAGCAGCGCGAGGCCACCGATCAGTCCAAGCATACTCAGCATGAGTTAGAGGGTCGATCGAACAGTGGCAGGCATGGTCGCGGCGAGCGGTGGGGAAAGGTAACTGTACGAAGGTACGAGTTACAGCTGACGGCCTGCGCATGAAGATGCGCCTACCCCCTTGAGGCGAGGGCTATGCCCGCGCGCTGACATGGATGCCAACACGAAACACGTCAGTGAAAACTGCATCAACACAATAAGGAAGACCCCGATGATTCGCTATGCACCCCGCTCCGCTGCTCTCACCCACCAAATGACGCGTCGCGTACTGAGCCTTGCGGTGCTGACCGCGCTGACGGCGTCACTGGCGCACGCGCAGGAAGCAGCGCCGGCGGAGGACGCAGCGCCGAAGTCTGAAGCGGCAGCCATGAGCCAAGTGACCGTTACCGCGCGAAAACGCGAGGAGACGCTGCAAGACGTGCCGATTGCCGTGACCGCGTTTAC
The DNA here is from genome assembly GCA_038257785.1 of Lysobacterales bacterium. Lineage (GTDB taxonomy): Bacteria > Pseudomonadota > Gammaproteobacteria > Xanthomonadales > Xanthomonadaceae > JANNWF01. The sequence continues at coordinate 22,161 of JBBSIY010000012.1, read as the reverse complement.
GGCTGAGTCGCTGGACCGACTGCATGTGCAGGACTTGAGCGACCTGGGTGCATTCGTCCCCAATTTGACGATCTATGCGGCGCGTGGCTCCAGCAGCACGGTGACTGCCTACATCCGCGGCATCGGCCAAAGCGATCCGCTATGGGGCGTTGATCCGGGCGTCGGCATCTATATGGACGATGTCTACATCGCGCGTCCGCAGGGTGCGCTGCTTGACGTGTTCGACGTCGAGCGCATTGAGGTCCTGCGCGGCCCGCAGGGCACGCTATACGGCAAAAACACCATTGGCGGCGCAATCAAGTACGTGTCGTCGCCGCTGGATGAGGACTTCCACGGTCGCGTATCGGTGACTGCCGGCAACTACGGTCAGCTCGACGGCAAGTTCAGCCTCAATGCGCCGCTTGCCGACGGCTGGGTGATGCGCGTTGCCGCCGCGACGCTGAATCGCGATGGCTACGGCGAGAACCTGATCACCGGCGACGACGTTTCAGACAAGTCAATCGCCACCGCGCGCGCCACGCTGGGCTATGTCGGCAACGAGAACTTCACGGCCACCGTTAGCGTGGATTGGATGGACGATAGCTCCGGCGTTCGTGCCGCGCAGATGCTGGGACCCAACCGCTTCACGCCTGGATTTGCACCGCTTGATGATCGCTACGACGTACGCAACGGTATGCCGAACGTCAACGACACCCAGATGCAGGGTGGCTCGGCGACGCTGTCGTGGAATATCGGTGATTCGTGGGCGCTGAAGTCGATCACCGCGTATCGCGAGTCAGACACCGAAACCAATATCGACTTCGACACCACGCCGCTGCCGATTGCCGACGTCAAAGCGTTTTACGCCGACGAGCAGCTGTCGCAAGAGTTTCAGCTCAACTATGACGCCGGCGGCGATTTCCGCGGCGTGATGGGGCTGTATGCGTTCGACGGCGAGGCCGGTGGTCAGGTGCTCAACAACTTCTTCGGCGCCGTATTTGGCGATACACAGGGCGTGGTCGATACCGACAGCATCGCCCTCTATGGCGAAGGCACGTGGGACTTCAGCGAGCAGTGGTCGGTCACCGGTGGCCTGCGCTATACCGATGAGAAAAAATCGGTCGACGTGCTCAATATTGGCTATACCGACGCGACATTCAGCACACCAAGCGGCGCAGTCGCGGCTGACTTTGAAGACTCGATCAGCTTTGAGAATGTGTCGCCGAAAGTGTCGCTCGACTACCGCTGGGACGACAACACGCTGGTCTACGGCCTGGTGAGTCGCGGCTTTAAATCCGGCGGCTTCAACATTCGCGCGCAGGCGACCGCCGTGCCGCGTTCACGCCTGCCGTTTGATGATGAGAAGGTCACCAGCATCGAAGTCGGCGTCAAGAATTCGTTCCTCGACGACACCGTGTTCCTCAACCTCGCCTACTTCCGCAACGACTACGAAGACATCCAGCTCAGCGTGTTCACCATTGTGCCGGGCAGCAATCCGCCGGTATTTTTTGGTGATTTCGCCAATGCCGGCCAGGGAACGGTGACGGGCTTTGAGGCTGAGTACGCGATTCAGTTCACCGATCGGTTCAGCGTTAACGGCAACGTCGCGTGGCTTGACGCCACGTACGACACCTTTATATCCAGCGGCGTCGATATTGCTGATAGCCAGCGCTTCACCAATGCGCCCAAGCTCAGCGGCGCGGCGACCGGTCTGTATGTGATGCCATTGGCGTCGGGCGGCAATCTGACCACGCGCGCCAGCTGGAGCTACCAAAGCCCGGTTGATCCGACCACCGACCTCTCGCCTGCCATTCGTCAAGACGAGTACAACCTGTTCTCGGCCAGCGTCATCTGGCAGACCGGCGGCGCGTGGCGGTTTTCGCTCGATGGTGCCAATCTGACCAATCGTAGCTACCGTACCACCGGCTACAACATCGCTGCGCTAGGCGTGTTGACCGGATTCTACGGCGCGCCGCGCACCTACTCACTTTCAGCGACCTATGATTTCTAAACACAGCGCTTCATCCGTTACCCAGCGTCACCTCCCTTTCGCCCGGCGCGCTGCGCCGGGCGTTTTCTTGCCGCTCGTTGCCGGCACGCTTGCGCTGGCCTTGGCGGGCGGCTGCGCGCCGAGCGCACCACCGTTAGCCGACCTTCCAACGCTAACAATCGATCCGGTGCGCGTGACGGTTTCGGGCCTTAGCTCGGGTGCCTACATGGCGCAACAGCTGCACTTGGCGTACTCGGATCGCATCGCTGGTGTAGCGCTTCTTGCGGGCGGCCCCTACGGCTGCGCGCGCGGTGATTTGCGCACGGCGCTGGCGGAATGCACCACGCCTGATGACGCTTTGTTACCTGCACTGGCTCCGCTTGTTGAGCAGGTGCGTGAACGCGCAAACGACGGCCGACTCGCGCCGCTGAGCGGCCTACAGGGCGACCGCGTGTGGGTCTATCGCGGCAGCAAAGATGACATCGTGGCTGAGCAAGTAACGGCGGCATCGGCGGACATGTACGAAGCGCTTGATGCGGGCGTTGCGCTTTCCCGTCGCCTCGACCTGCCCTATGCGCATTTGCTCCCAGTTGGATCGCCCGGCGATGACTGCAGCACGAGTGCAGCGCCCTACATTGCGCGCTGCGGTTTTGACGCAGCGGGTGAAGTATTCAAGCAGCTTTACGACGCCGACAAATCGGCCACCGACGCTACGGGCGAGCTACGCGGCTTCAATCAGAGTTCGTATGCAGTGGCACCCGATGACCCACCGGGTCTCGACAGCGGTTACGTCTATTTGCCGAAAGCGTGTTTAGCGGGAGAAAGCTGCGGACTGCACATTGCATTACACGGCTGTGAGCAGTCGTCAGAGACCATTGGCGATATGTTCGCCGCGCGCGGTGGCTACAACCGATGGGCCGATGCGGCGAACGTAGTCGTGCTGTATCCGCAGGCACGCAGCAGTCTGCGTCCGCTAAATCCGAAAGGCTGTTGGGATTGGTGGGGCTACAGCGGGGCTGATTTCGACACGCGCGACGGCGCGCAGATGCGCTGGATAGCCAATATGGCCGCAGCACTGGGTGCACCGCTGATGTAGCTGTTCGATTAGCGCCACCTCCGCTTAAGCCAAGCAATCAAGCCAAGCAATCAGGCGACGCAATCAAACAAGGCGATCCGGCTAGACTGGTTCGATGAATAAAAGCTCCCCGGTGGTGGGTATTGTCGGCAGTCGCGGCGCGTTCGGTCGATGGCTGACGCGCTTTTTTCGTGAGCAAATGGCGCTTGAGGTGCTTGGACGTGATCCCGCCGGCGACCTCGCGCTCAGCGAAAGCGAGCTGATCGAACGCTGCGACGTGCTGGTGTTCTCCGCGCCTATTCGGCAAACGCCTGCACTGATCGAACGCTATGTCGAGATTGCCAATGGCCGCGAATGCGACCAGCTGTGGCTCGACGTGACCTCGATCAAACGCGAACCAGTGGCGGCGATGTTGACCTCGCAGGCTGAGGTCGTCGGTCTGCATCCGATGTGCGCGCCGCCGCAGTCACCCACGCTGCGCGGTCGCGTGATGGTGGTCTGCGAAGCACGGCTAAATGACTGGCGCGGGTTTGTCGAGCGACTGCTAAGTTCGCTGGAAGCGCAGTGCGTTCGTGCCGGCCCCGAGCAGCACGATCAACGAATGGCCTTGGTACAAGCGATGGTGCACGCGGTGCATCTAGCGCAGGCGGCGGTGCTCCGCGACTGCGCGCCCGCCATCAGCGGACCGGAGGACGTCATGCCGTTTCGCTCCGTGTCGTTCGAGCTCGACATGACGGTGGCGACACGCGTGCTGTCGGGCAATCCGGCGATCTACGAGGACATCCAGTTCGGCAATCCAGCGGTGCTCCCCGTACTCGACAAGCTGCTGGCTTCGCTGACCACGCTGCGTGACTGCGTGCAGGCCAGTGATGAACCGGCGCGCGAGCGATTTCGAACCGCATTCTTCGACAGCGGGCGAGCGTTCTTCGGCGAACCGGCGCTCCGCGAAGGCAATCACGGGTTTGAGCGCCTTGGATATTTGCTGGCTGACCTGGCTGACGAACGCGTGCTCGACATCCATTTGATCGATGATCAACCCGGCTCCTTGCGCACTCTGCTGGTGATGATGGAAGCGCACGGCGTCAATCTGCGTTCGATTCACTCGTCGCGCACGCCAAACGGCGAAGTGCACTTTCGCATCGGCTGCGATGACAGCACCGACGCGCAGCTTCTAATTACGATCGCCGGCGAAATAGAGCGCGCCGGCATTGGGCGGAGCGTCAAGTAATCGGCTGCAACCGCGACGCTCAGCGCGCGTGCCGGAGCTTGCAAGACTCTGAGCCTGCAAGACCTTAGGCTTACAAGAATCTAGGCTCGTAAGAATCAAACCTCGCAAACTCGCGATCGCGATGGCAGATTTTGCTGCGCTCTTACGTTTACTCCTGAACAGCATCGGTTTCGATGCGTCTGTTTTGATGAGTCTGGATTGAAACGTTCAAGGAGTTGACCATGCCCCACACACTCAAGCGCTACGCGGTTTTGTTGATAGCGGCACTCGTCGCGCATTCGACTCATGCTCAGCAGATCTTTGCCAACGGGTTTGAGAGCGGACCGCCGGCCAAGTCAGGGCTGGGTGTCAATTTGGAGGAGTTCGTCGATTTCGCCGTGGCCTACCCGCTCACCGATTTCTTCAAGCAGTCGCGGCCGTGGATCACCGCCAGCCAAACCGTGTTCGACACCGACGATGCTGACCAGCTGGATTTAGATGCCGATGGCTGGGTGCAGTCCCTGCCCGCTTGCGCCGCCGGCGATCCGCAGCAGTTCTGCATCGCCAGAACGGTGCTCAACTCGGGCAACCTAGCGTGGCCAAACGGCCGCTATCTGGTGCTTTACGAGGGCAGCGGCACAATCGACTACGGCATCGGCGCGCAGAAAATTGTGGCGGAATCAGCACCCGGCCGCGATGTGCTGCAGGTCAACGGCAATCAGATCTGGCGGCTCGACATCACCGCCACGGCGGCGGCCCCCAACCACGTTCGCAACATCCGCGTGCTGCCGCCGGATTTCGACCCCGCGATCGCCGCCGTGCCGCGCTTCCATCCGGATTTCCTCGCTGAGCTCACCCCGTATCGCACCCTGCGCTTTATGGACTGGATGAAGACCAACGGCGGCGGGTTCTTCGGTGGTCCGAACGAGCAGGAGAACTTCGCTGATCGCGCGCAGCTGACCGATGCGCACTGGGGACGCGAGGAAGGCATGCCGCTGGAGGTGATGATCGAGCTTGCAAACGTGGTCGATGGCGAACCCTGGTTCACGCTGCCGCACCGTGCCAATAACGCCTATATCGATGGCTTCGCGCAGATGGTGCTGGCCCAGCTGGACGCAGGGCGCCGGGTTTACGTTGAGAACTCGAACGAGGTGTGGAACTCGGCGTTTCCGCAAGGCGGTGAGATCGAGGCGCGCGGCAATTTGCTTTACGGAAATCTCGGTGATCCGTTTATTCGACGCCTGAACGCGCACGGCCAGCGCACCGCGGAGATTTGTCTGCGCTTCAAGGCCGTGTTCGGCGCGCAGGCCAATCGGGTGACCTGTACGATCGGCGCGCAAGCCGCCAATGCGTTCACCCAGACCGAGGCGGCGGACTGCCCGCTCGCGGTACAAACCGGGCAGCGTGCGACGGCCTGCCATGACGACATCGATGCGGTCGCCATCGCGCCGTATTTTTCCAACTACACCAATCTGCCGGTCAATCAGGATGAGATCGAGCTGTGGACGCTGGATCAGCTATTTACCGAAATTAGCGAGGGCGGGCAGCTGCAGGACGTGTTCCCCGACGTGGCAACGCCGTGCACCGAAAATTTCCCGCCAGTGCTGACCGAGCCCTGCCCGATCAGCTCGCTAGAGGAAGTCATGCCCTGGCTCGCCGCGCACAAGGCGTCGGCAAACACGCGCGGGCTGGCGGTCATCGCCTATGAAGGTGGCCAACATTTGGTCGGCGTGTTTGGCGTCGAGAACAACAGCGCGATCACCGCGCTATTCACCAGCGCCAACCGTGACAGCCGCATGCGGCCGATCTACGAGGCCTACCTGCAAGAATGGAAGGACGGCGGCGGCGAGCTGTTTGCGGTATTCGCACTGAGCGGTTCATACACCCGCTTCGGCAGCTGGGGGATGGTCGAAACCTTGGGGCAGTCACCCCGACCGCCGAAAGCGCAGGCGGTGCTCAACTTCAATGCGGCCAACCCGTGCTGGTGGTCGGGCTGTCAGCAGTAATAAGCAATCTGGCAAGTAAGCATGGCGGGCGCGTCAGTCGTCGACCGCGCCCGCCGCTGTTCTGATTAAGCCGCCTGGGCCAGCTCGGCGTTGATGGCGACGCTCTGCTCCAACGTGACAGCCACCGCGTGAATCACAGCGGCGATACGCAGCGCGCTTTGCACACCTTGAGCGCTGATGCCGTGCTCGCGAATCACTTTTTCGTGCGAGTCGAGACAAGCGCCGCAGCCGTTGATCGCAGAAACGGCAATGGCCGCCAGCTCGAAGCTCACCTTGTCGATACCTGGGTTGCCCATCGCGTTCATTCGCAATCCAGTGCGCATGGTGGCGTACTCGGTGTTCTCGATCAGGTGGGTCGCGCGGTAATAGACATTGGTCATCGCCATTAAGGCCGCGGCGGTGCGCGCGCCGTCACGCTCGGCCGCGCTCAAGGTGCTGGCAGCGAGCTGATCAATAGCCGCAGTCAATTGACTATGGCGACCCGCTACGGCTGACGCCACGGCGATTGCGTGAATCTGCTGCAGGGTCAAACCAGGCGCGCCGCCTTCGGTCAGGACGCTGTCAAGATTCAGCCGAAGGTCCTTGGCGTAGTCCGGCAGTGCGCTCTTGATGCTTGAAATACTCATGTCGAACTCCTCGTCGATTGAATATGGATGAACATGAGGCGGCGACGGCCGAAGCACGCCGCCGCTTCACATCAGGGGGCGAAGTGCTTACGCCGCTTTCAGCGTTTCCTGACCCGCATTCCAGTTGCACGGGCACAGCTCGTCGGTTTGCAGCGCGTCGAGCACGCGCAGCACTTCCTGCGGGCTGCGGCCGACGCTAAGGTCGGTGACGTAGACGAAACGGATGACGCCGTCCGGATCGACGATGAAGGTCGCGCGCTGCGCCACGCCCTCTTCTTTATCGAGGATACCCAGCGCCGTGGTCAGCTCGCGCTTGACGTCGGCCAGCATCGGAAACGGCAGGTCACGCAGATCTTTATGGTGTATGCGCCACGCGTGATGGACGAACTCGCTGTCGGTAGACGCCGCCAGCACCTGTGCGTCGCGGTCGACAAACTGATCGTTCATCGCGCCAAAGGCGGCAATCTCGGTCGGGCAGACAAAAGTGAAGTCTTTCGGATAGAAGAACACCACCAGCCACTTGCCCTTGTAGCTGCTGTTGTCGATATCGACGAAAGCCTTGGCCAGATCGGTGGATACCGTGGCTTTGACTTTGAAAGTGGGGAACTTGCTGCCTACGCTCAACATGGTTGACTCCTTGGCTTGGTTAAAGTGAATTGGGGATGGTTGCCATTCTGAACGAAAATGCTGCATTGCACCAATTGATTGCTGGCATCTCTTTAATAGACGCCATCTATCAACATTGCTAAGGTCAACTGGCCGCCCACCTCGAGCTTCCGCACCGACCCAATGAACCTTCGCGATCTGCGCTATCTCGTGGCTCTGGCTGATCACAAGCATTTCGGGCGCGCCGCCGCCGCCAGCTTCGTCAGTCAGCCGACGCTCTCTACACAGCTAAAAAAGTTGGAAGAAGAGCTAGGCGTCACGCTGATCGAGCGCGCGCCGCGGCGCGTCATGCTGACGCCGATCGGGCGGGAAATAGCCGACCGCGCAAGGCGAATCGTGGCGGAAGTCGAGCAGCTGAAAGAAAGCGCACGCCGAACCCTTGACCCCGAAGCCGGCACGGTGCGGCTTGGCCTGTTCCCGACGCTCGCGCCCTATCTGCTGCCTCACGTGGTGCCGGCGATTCGCAGTCAGCTGCCTCGGCTTGAGCTGCTGCTGGTAGAGGAAAAGTCAGACGCCCTGCTTCGTCTGCTGCGTGAAGGCCGCCTTGATGCGGCGATCCTCGCACTGCCACTGCGCGACGAGCAGCTGCACATCGAGTCACTGTTTGAAGAACCCTTCCTGCTGGCGGTGCCGCGGTCGCATGGGCTCGCCAAACGCAGTCAGCTGCGTCTCGAAGAAATCGCCAACGAGAACCTGCTGCTGCTGGAAGACGGCCACTGCATGCGTGATCAGGCGTTGGACGTTTGCCAGCTGTCCGGCGCTATTGAGAAGCCGGGCTTTCGCGCCACCAGCTTAGAAACCCTGCGGCAGATGGTCGCCGCCAACGTCGGCATTACGCTGCTGCCGGCGCTGTCTGTGCAGCCGCCCGTGCCGCCGCAGAGCGAGGTTCACTTGCTAACCTTCAGGGGTCGGGCACCCAGTCGCCGCATCGCAATGGTGTGGCGCCGGAGTTCGGCAATGGGTGATTTTTTGACCAAGCTGGCGACGATTTTGCGCGACGCATCGGTGCCACTGCTGAGCCGCTCCTCCACTACGCCATGACCCGACACTCTGCGCGGGCTTAGGCAACTGAGGCCGACGCACGCCATCGACCACGGACCACCGACACCATGCCCGCGCTAACGCATTCCGACCTACTGCCGCTCGCGGCCTCTCTGACTGAGCGTACTGCACTCGAAGCAAGAGTGACGGCGCATCTGATGCCACGCACGATCCGCTTGGGTGAGCACGCCATCCTGCAATTTGAGGACAAGACTACCGCGCTGCATCACGCTCAAGAATGGATCAGGTCCTCGCAGGAAATCGACGCAGCGCTGATTCAGAACGCGCTGGATGGCTACAGCGCGCTGATTCCAGACGGTAGCAACCTCAAGGCTAGGATGCGGTTCGAGGTTGCCGATAGCGAGCTGCGGACGCGTGAGCTGGCGCGGCTCGGCGGCATCGAGCATCGGGTGTACGCGGAAGTGGAAGGCCAAGGCCGCAGCTACGCCATTGTTGAGGAAACCCTCCCGCGCGGCCGTGCTGAAACTTGCTCAAACCTGGTGCTGAGGGTTGAGTTCAGCGCGGCACAAATCGCCAACGTCCGCGCCGGTGCCGAGTTTGGATTTGGTATCGACGACGACCGCATGCGCGTCGCGCACACGCTAAAGCGCTACCAGCGTGCCGCGCTGCTGGCGGACTTCGTCTGAGCGCACGAGTATCAAGGGCATTCGCTAAGCGCGCGTTGAAGGTGTTGACAGAATGCGTGCATCGCTGCTGTACTATTTGCACCAGTACAGTAAGCACAAGGCCACGCGATGCCGCGCACCAGCCCGCTAATGATTCAGATCGCCACCGGCGATGCACGCTCCCTCAACAAGCAGATCACTGACGCAGTTCGCATGAAGATCGCGACGGGCGAGCTGCAAGCCGGCGCGCAGCTGCCCAGCGTCCGTGGGCTGGCGCAGCAGCTGATGATCAATCCCAACACAGTGGCGAAGGCGTACGCCGACCTCACCACCGAAGGCTGGCTCGAGTCACGCCAGGGGCTAGGGCTGTTTGTCGCACCGCCACGTCAGCGTTTGAGCGAAAGCGAGCGCGAGCGACGGCTCGACGACGCCGTGCAGCGATTTGTCCATGATGTAGTCGCGCTCGACTACACGCCGGCCGTGCTGCAGGCGCGCGTGCAGCTCGCGTTGCGGGCGCTTGCGCCGAGGCGCAGCGCATGAACATGGCACACGCTGAATACGTGATCCAAACCCGCCGCCTGAGCAAACGCTACGGCGACAAACTCGCCCTCGACGCGCTCGACCTCAGCATTCCGCGCTCCGGCATTCACGCCATTGTCGGAGCGAACGGCGCCGGCAAATCCACGCTGTTTCGGATCCTGCTCGGCTTCTTACCGCCTAGCGTCGGCGATGCAACCATCCTCGGCCGCAACAGCCAACGCCTCACGCCCGCTGATCGCGGCCGCATCGGCTTCGTCAATGAAGAGCACACCCTACCCGGCTGGATGTGCGTCAAGGCCGTGACGGCGATGCAGCAGCGGCTGTATCCACGCTGGAACCAAAGCACGTACGAGTCGGTGATTGGTCAGTTCCACGTGCTTCCCCAGCAGCAGGTCAACGAACTGTCACGCGGCGAGCGTGCTGGATTCAACCTCGCACTGGCGCTGGCGCAAAGCCCCGAGCTGCTGGTCTTGGATGAGCCGACGCTTGGCCTCGACGTGGTGGCCAAGCGCGCGTTTCTAGAGGCGCTGCTATACGGCAATGCCGCCGAGAACAGCACGGTGATCTATTGCTCGCATCAGATGGAGGAGGTCGAGCGCGTGGCCGACAACCTGATCATTCTTGAACGCGGCCAGCTGAAGAACATGTCGGCGCCGGATGAGTTCTGCGCCCGCGTCAGCCACTGGATCGCCGATGTGCCGTTCAAAGGTCCTGATCCCGCCAGCGTGCCCGGCCTGCTGCAGGTGCAGCGTATCGATGGGCTGCATCACTACGTCGTGCTCGATCAGGACGAGTCATTCAGCGATTTTTTACGCACCGCTGGGGCGCGTTCGATGCAGCACATGCCGGTGAGCCTCGACCGAGCGGTCAACAGCTTTCTTGCAAAGAACCATGCCGCACCGACACGCCAGGTGTCGGGACGCGCCGCTAACGCCAACTAAGGAACGTTCATGTGGGATCTGACTCGCGCTGAGCTGCGGCGCTTCCGCTGGTGGGCACTCGCCGCTCTGCTGCTGCACTTGGGCGTGCTGGCATTTTTTACCAAGCTGGTTGACCTCCTGCAGCAGCCGCGCATCGTGTATCAGGTGGGTGCCGCCTGCTACGGTGCCATCGGCCTGCTTTTGGGCGCCTATCAAATGGCGGGCTATCGTCGTCCGAATACGTGGCTACAGCTGCTCCATCGCCCACTCTCGACCTCGCACATCATGTCCGCGCTGGTGATTGCCTGCGGGCTACTGCTAGCGCTGGCGATTGCCCTGCCTATGGTCATCACGCTTGCTGGTCAACTGAGCTTGACGGCACGCGTCGTCGATAGTCGCCACTGGTGGCTGCCGCTCGCGGGATGGTTGATTGCCTGTGGCGCTTACCTCGCCGGCGCATACACCATGCTCGCACCGAAGCGCTATTCATGGATGGTACTTGTCGCACCGCTGCTGCTGTACTTCGGCGACGCGAGCGGGGTGTCCGCCATCAGCGTGCAGCTGTTGGCACTGCTCTGGCTACTGGCGTTGCTGGCGATTGCGTTCAAGCCCGATCTCACTGCGGAGCCATCGAGCTCACTGGCCGAAGCGGCCACCGCTGTACCGCTTCAGCTGGCGATCTACTGCGTATTAGCGCTGGGCGCAATGGCGTTTCAGCTGGGCCTCGTGGTGGTGGGTAAAGATCCGTTGAATGGCAAAACATCGGCCAACACCTACCTCGATGCGGCGCGCACAAAAAGCAGCGATCTGCTAACTGCAGGCCTCGCCGATAGCGCGCACCCGGAGGCCGAACTGTGGCGCGAGCAAGCCGAAATATCCGAGGTGGCCATGTTCTCGATCGATTTTGAAGCGTTGCCGCAGCGTCACGAGCTCACCAACATCGCACCGATGGAGTTTGATGACGACGAACGACAGATTCGTTGGGTTTTCAGCCACGACCGAATGCGTTACCAAGGCGTGTCGCTGCGCGAGCGCCGGCGCGAAGGCGAGCTGGGCGTGGGTGCAGAAGGCGACGCATTTCCGCTACCCGCTCTAGCGTTGGGCGCAGAACGTCTGGTGACGGCGCGGACCATTTATGACTACGACACCCACACAGCGCAGCTGCATCCGCGCATTGTGCTGCCCATAGACGAGACGCTTGCTATGAAGCCAGATACGCTCGGTGCCGCCGCCGTGGTGCTGAGTGACCGCGCCCTCTATGTGTTCGACGGCCGCGCATTGGCGCGAAGCAACGAGCTGATCGAGCCGCGCCTGCGGTTTGCCCTGCCCGGTCGCCTACGTCACATGCATTCGGTCAGCATGATGGAGCTATTGGACGGCTATTTAGTGTCGATCATCTATGGCCGCGGCAGCGTCGATGGCGCATTTGATAGCTGGCAAACCATTTGGCAGCTTAGGCCGGACGGTGAAGCAACGGAGGTCGCTCGCCGCGCGCTGGCTCACGACTATCCGATGACCTACCGTCACTACAGCTGGTGGATCTCACCCGCGATGCATTGGCTAAGTGCGCAATCGCAAGCCCTGTTCTCAGCGACCAATCCGCTTGAGCAGCGTGACCGCGTTGATCGACCGCGCGCAATGGTGTGGCTTGCCAGCTGCCTGATGCTGATATCACTCGTTGCATCGATCTGGATGGTCAGAACCCGCGCCGTGCCAACGGCTAGGCGTTGGCCTTGGGTGCTTGTCTGTGGCTTGGTCGGCGCTCCAGCGCTGCTCGCGCTTTGGCTCCTGCGCCCTGAACGGCAGTTGCCTGAGCGATCCTCAGCAAGCGCGGTACGCGCCGCGCCAGCCGGTAGGACGTGAGCACAATGCGCTCCTCCGCCCTGCGCTGCTGCTTTCGCCTCACCGCGTTGGCGTGCGTGCTCGCCGCATTCGATGGCGCTGTTGCAGCAGGAGAACAAGATGCACTGCGGGAGGCAGTTGCCGCGTCTCGCCTGAGCACACCCGCCAATTGGCTGCCACGCAGCACGTTCAGCCAGATCACGCCTGATCCTATTGTCGCCCTATCGCCCAACAGTGAGCACGTTGCGTATCTGCTCGGCGAGCCCGGCAAACGCAGCCTGTGGCTGATGCACACCGCGCAATCGCAGGCCAAACGTTTGCTGCCGCAGACCGATGCCAACACGCTGCTATGGTCGCAAGACAGCCGCTGGATGTTCTTGCAATCTCCAACCTCGCTCGCTGCCGTTGCGCTAGGCGGCAAAGGCTCCCGAGTTGTCGCTCGGCTCAATGACCACCTGCGCAGCGAAGTGCTGGGCCGCGATCCCTCGCGGCCAGATGCCGTGATCGTGCTGGAGCAAAGCCTGCCGTATGCGCCGAAGCCGGTGTCGCGCGTTCTGCGAATCACCGCCGAGGCGACGGTTGAGGTTCTGCTTGAAGAAAACAGGCCGATTGCCGACGCGCTTATTGCGCCGAACGGTGGTCTGGCGGCATGGAAGGTGATCGAAAAAGATCGTCAACGGGTGATGCATAAGAGCGCAACCGATGCCCCAAGCACGTTGGTTGAATGCGTTGAACTGCAGCGCTGCGGACTGATTTCCACTGGCGCGGACGGTGCCAGCGTTTGGCTCAATGCCAACTTCGAACGTGACCTCGCTGGCCTTCAGCGGCTAGCGCCAGATGGCGCTCTATCGCAGGCATTTGAGGATCCTGCGGGCATTGCCGACCTCGATCATGTGGTCCTCGACCCGGTGACACAGCAGCCGCTGTTCGCCAGCTTACGCAGCCCACACCCTCAGCTGCATGGCCTCACGGGAACGGCAAGGCGCCAACTTGAGACCTTGAACAGACGGCTTCCGCAGCGCGATCTTGCGATCCAACCCGGACATGGCGATCAGGCGTCATGGCTGATCAGTGAGCGCAATAGCAATATGACGATGGCCCGTTGGCACCTTTTTGCACCCGCCACAGGTGAGCTGCGCGAAATTCTTAGCGACGTCAGCGATGAACGTGTCGCGCCGATCGATGCACAGTTCGCGCACAAACAGCCCATTAGCTGGCGCGCCTCTGACGGCATGCGCCTGCACGGCTTTCTCTCGCTACCAGCGGGGCGAGACCCCGCGTTGACGCCGCTGCTGGTGAGCGTTCACGGCGTGCCTTGGTCGGCAAGTACGCCGGGATACAGCGCGTTCACGCAATTCTTTGTCAATCGTGGCTACGCGGTATTCGAGCCGAACTTTCGCGGCTCGACGGGCTATGGCCGCGCTTATACGCTTTCCGCCAACGGCGACTTTGGCAACGGCCGCGTCCAGCTCGACATTGTTGAAGGCACGCGCCACCTGCTGGCCAACGGTGTCGGCGACGCACACCGCGTGGCCATCATCGGCGGCTCTTTTGGCGGCTATTCGGCGCTGCTAGGAGCGACCTTTCAGCCCGAATTATTTCGCCTCGCGATTGCGGCACTGCCGCCGTCGGACTTCGCTTGGACACTGCGTTGGGCAGCAAGTGATAGCGATCTTGCAGTAAGCGACGGGATTCCGCTGACCACCCGCTTTCGACTGCTTGGCGTTGATATCGATGACGCGACGATTCAAGCGCGCCTACATGCTCAATCTCCGCTCGCCAATGCCAACCGGCTCACCCGGCCCGTTTTGCTATTTGCCGGCGGTCAAGATGAACGCGTCGCGATTCGCAGCGTCACCCACTACGCCGCCGTGCTGCGCCAGCTGCAGAAGGACGTAACCTTATTTATTGAACCCGAGATTGGTCACGGCAGCGACGATCCGCTCATACGCGAGGCATATCTGTACCTCGCAGAATCTATGCTGCACAAACATCTAGCCGGTGCCGAGCCAGAAGCCCCAAGCGCAGCGCTCACCGACTACCTGAAGCGCAATCTGCGCTAACGTCCAAAAGTTAGCCCATGCAGAAGAAATTGAGCTTGTTGCCATCTAGGTCACGAAAGTAACCGATGTAGAAACCGGTACCGCGCGAGCCCGGCGCACCTTCATCCGTTGCGCCCAACTCCAACGCTCTTTTGTGCAGAGCGTCAACTTGCGCCGAGGTCTTTACTATCAGCGAGATCATCGTTCCGTTGCCTACCGTTGCCGCGTTGCCATCGAATGCCTTGATGACGCCCAGCGCAGCCTGTGATGGCGAGACCGACCAAAAGACAAAGCGTTCGGACTCCATCATCCGCTTAGCGCCAATCTCAGCCAGCAGCGCGTCGTAAAAAGCCACAGCGCGCGGCATATCGTTGGTGCCGAGGGTTACGTAGCCAATCATTGCCTACTCCGATGGATTTTGAGGGCGCAGCTTACGCCTTCTCCGCTCACGTCGATGTCGGCGCAGATGAAGAAGCGCGCCGGCAATGGTTCATCTAGTGATCCCGCCAGCTGATGTTTGTAGTACTGGGTTTGGCGCGAATGCTGATTCAAGAAGCGGCAACTTAGTCGAAACCCGTTCGTGCTGAGCCTGTCGAAGCACCCGTCGAAAAGCTGAGGGGAAGCGTCATATTTCGGCAACTTCAAACATATTCTGGCCAGACCACTAGGCAACTACATGAGCGCCAACGGCTAGTCCCTCAGCAGCAGCCCAAACTCTACGCCAGGCTCACGCGGCTCAACCGTGACTTCACCGCGCATGCCCTGTGCCAGCTGCTGAACCAGGGCGAGGCCGATGCCGGTGCCCTGCGTTTCGCGAGTCAGCTCGTTGCCGCCGCGAAAAAACAGCTGGAAAATCTTGCTGCGCAGCGATGCCGGAACGCCCGGGCCGTAATCGCGCACGGCAAACAGGACACGCTTTTGCGGCGCGGCCACGACGCGAATATCGATGCGTTTGTGCGCGGCCGATGCTGAGAACTTCACCGCGTTATCGACGAAATTGATCATCACCTGGATGACGGCGTCGGCATCCACCAGCAGCGGCTGCTCGGCGCAGGCGGGATCCAGTTCAAAACTCGCCACAAAGCCAGCACGTTCAATCTGCGCGTGCACTTTTGACTGGATCAGATCGAACAGCATCGCTGCCGAATGCGGCTTGAGCGTCAAGCGCAGCTCCTCGCGATCAACGCGCGCGAGCTGCAGCACGTTGGCGATCAATCGCGAGAGGCGCTCGGACTCATCGAAAATATAGGCGTAATACTCACGCTTCTTCTCCTCACTGGCCCAGCCGGCCTGCAGCAGTTCCCCATACATGCGAATCGAGGTCAGCGGGGTTTTTAGCTCGTGACTCACTGCGGCAATGAAATCCTGCTGCTGACGCGCCAGCGCCAGTTGTCTAAGCCCCAGCCGATACAGCGCAAAGAAGCCCATCAGCAGCACGGCGAACAGCAGCGCGCCGGCCCACGCGACCAGCGACGCACCGGGGCTCGCCGGCAGCTGACGAATGGTCCAAATCAGCTCGATGTCCGCTAACGGCGCCGATAGCCGCGCCCGATGCAGCAAGGTACCGCGCAAGTCATCATC
Organism: Lysobacterales bacterium; assembly: GCA_038257785.1. Lineage (GTDB taxonomy): Bacteria > Pseudomonadota > Gammaproteobacteria > Xanthomonadales > Xanthomonadaceae > JANNWF01. The sequence continues at coordinate 6,020 of JBBSIY010000012.1, read as the reverse complement.
GGCATCGACAGAGCGTCGACTGCGACTGCCGTCAAAGCGCTGTAGCACCTCGCCTTGCCACGCCGCTAGCAGGTCACTGACCGGCGCAACCGCGCTGGCGGCAAAAGGTTCACCCAACGCTCCGCGTAGAAACGCCGACTGCTCGATAAGCGCGCCTTGAACGCTACGCTCGCCATCGCGCCAAACCCGACGGAACAGCACAAAATGGCCGTCGCCGAGAACGGCGAACTCAAACGGATCGACTTCGCTATCGAAGATGCGCAGCGGTGCACTTGCTGGTGCATCGCGCGCCGCTTCTGCGAGCTGGCTCTCTTGATCAAGTGCGGGCAGTGCGGTCTGTTCCTGACGTCGGCTGCGCTGGGAGTCGGCGATACGCCCCTCCGCCATGCGCGACTTGTCTTTGGGCTCAGCCACTTCAACCGGCGCACCCTTCTTTGCTTCGTCGCGCTCGCTATACGCATTTTCTAGGCGCAGGTCAGCGACCTTGCCTAGCGCCCGCGACGCTTGCTGTTTGGAAGGTGCGGCGGCGCGCTTGAGCTGATCGAAATTGGCTTGCGCCTGCGGCGCGGCGGCGGTCGACTCAGCGGCGGTTGGTGCCGAGGCTTTTGGTGTCGAGACTCTTGGTGACGCGGCGTTTGGTGCCGATGCACCACTGCTTAGTGCGCCCGAGTAGCTGTCATCGACACTTAGTTGTTCTGTTTGCACCTCAGCTGGCACGGGCAACGCCGTCGACAGCGGCCGACGCACAGCCAGGGCATTTCGGCTGAGCACCTCCAGCAGCTGCTCGGCCAGCGCGCGACGCGGCGCAAGCTCGTCAGCATCGAGGCCAATGCGATCTATGGCCAGAGGCGAGTCGGGTAATACAGGGCTGCTAAAAGCACCGCCCGCGTCCACTTGAAACCAGCCGAGCAGGCCAGGAAATTCGCTTTGCACGGGCAGCTGCGCCAGCACAGAACGCTGCAGCACACTGGCCGACACGGCGTTCTTATTGGCATCAAAGTCTGCGACGGTGAGAAAGCTGTAGTCAGCAACGCTGCGAGCCTCTTCTGCTGCGATCAGCTGCTGCAAACGGCCGTCGATGCGATCGGCCAGCTCTACCGTCAGCTGGCGCTGCTGATGAAAGGCCTCCCACTTGAGCTGGCGCGATGTCTGCACAACCAAGATCGCGCTCGGCACTGCCAGCGCAAGCAGCAGCAAACCGAGCGTCCAGCGCAAGCGTGCGCGCGTCATGCCAAGGACCCGAGCAGACCTATTGATCCGGCCAGCTGATGATTGCAGTACTGGGCTTGTAGTGGATAGTGATTCGAAGTGCGGTCACTTAGTCGAAACCCGCTCGTGCTGAGCCTGTCGAAGCAGCCTTCGACAAGCTCAGGACGAACGAAGGCTGCCTGAACGTTCAAACATATTCTGGCCGGACCAATAGCTCGGCGCGCGCTCATAAGTTGGCTGCGCTCATGCCGATGCGAGCAACAAACGATAGCCGCCGCCGCGCACCGTCAACAGATGCTGCGGCTGCTTTGGGTCTGACTCAAGCTTGCGCCGCAGCTTGGCGATATGGATGTCCACCGTACGCGTCTCGATATCAAGCTCGCGGGCGTAGCCCCAAACGCGATGCAGCAGCTCCTCGCGGGTGATTGGACCGTCGGCGTGCGCACCGAGATACTGCAGCACTTCCATTTCGCGCCGCGTGAAGCGAACCGGCACGCCGTTGATATTCGCGCACAGATTGCGGCAGTCAACCACGCTGCCGTCGCGCAGATGCAGCTGCGCATCGTCCTTCGTCGCCGGCCGTGCGCGGCGCAGCACGGCCTGCACGCGCAGCACCAGCTGGGCCACAGAGAACGGCTTGCCGACGTAGTCATCGGCACCCAGCGAAAGGCCGTGGATGATCGCCTCATCGTCGGTCTTGGCAGTCAGCATGATGATCGGCAGCTCGGCATCAAACTGGCGCAGCGCCGCGCATACGGAGTAGCCATCAAGCGTAGGCAGCATGACGTCGAGCAGCACCAGATCAAACGCACCGCGCATGGCCTGTGTCAGCCCGGCCTGACCATCAGCGGCATGTTCGACCTCAAATCCGTGATAGACAAACACGTCGATCAGACCGGCGCGAATGGCGGGTTCGTCTTCGACAATAAGCAGGCGTGGCTTGCGTTGCATGGCAATTACAAAGTGGCGACAGCGCAGACCCTACCACCGCTGCGCTGGCTGGCGCATGCAAACAGTTTGTAAACAGATCAGCCAAGTGTTTACCGCAGGCGGCCTGTTATTGCGCGCCGCCAATTTCTAGTCTGACTCCGCCCCCACCGCAGGAGTTAGACATGCCGATGCTCAACCGCTTAACCCGCTTGTTCCGCGCCGACATGCACGCAGTGCTCGACCGCATAGAAGAGCCTGAGCTGCTGTTGCGCCAGGCGCTGCGCGAGATGGAAGAAGCCCTCGCCGATTCCGCCCGCAAGCTCGCTCTGGAGCGTACTCAGCGCGAACGCCTCGAACGTCGCCAGCAGGAAATCAGCGTCTCACTCGCGGCGATCACAGACGAACTATCGATGTGTATGGATGCCGACAACGAAGCGCTGGCGCGCGTGCTGCTGCGGCGTCGTCTGGAAGGTGAGCGCCTGCTCGCTCACCTGCTGCGCCAGGCCAGCCGCGTGGACGACGCCATCACTCAATCGGCGAAAACCTTGCAGGAGCAGCGCACCGCGTTCGAGCAGCTGCGCCAACAAGCCGACGTGCAGCTTGCTACCGATGGCGTCACCGAAGCGGCCGCGCCGTGGAGCGCCGAGAGCGTTGCAGTGAGCGATGCTGATGTCGAACTCGCTTTGCTTCGCGAGCGTCGGAGGCGCGCTTGAACGCCGCCGTGTTTTGGCGCGGCGTCGCTATCGCGCTGGTGCTCAGCATTTGCGCTGCGATTAGCTTCAGCCTGCTTTCCGGCCTGATTGGCAGCGGCACCGCGCTCAGGCTCGTCCTGCTCGGCATCACCAGCGCCTGCCTGTTTGATCAACTCGTATTCAGCGGCATGCGCACGGGTCGCGTACTGGCATCGGCTGGATGGCTGCTGCTCGTCGTCGGGCTCGTGCTGATTGATCCTCCGTTGATGCTGTGGCTTGCCCTGCCCGCCGCCATGCTGTGGCTAGCGCGCAGTCTCACCTTCAGCATCAGCCCGCTACGCGCCTTGCTCGATGCCGGCATAAGCCTCACCGCGCTCGGCGTGGCCGTGGTCACGCTCAGGCAAAGCGGCAGCGTCGGACTTGCTCTGTGGTGCTGGCTATTGCTGCAGGCAGTCGCCAGCTCGCTGGTCGCACCCGGCGTAAAAAACTCCCTGCTTGATCGCTTCACCAGCGCACAGCACAGCGCCGAAGCTGCGTTGCGCCACTTGCTCGATCCGCGCGTCAAACCCTAGTCAACCTCCAAAGGACACTCATCATGAAAACGCATTTGCTTGCCGCCGCCCTGCTGACCATCACCGCCGGCATCGTCGTGGCCTATCCCGCCATGCAGGCGCCACCCGTGCCATCCACGCCTGATCGCCTGCCCATTGCGATGCAGGTCGATCAGCAGGCCCGCCCGCGGATTGAAGCCGTGTTTGTGCTCGACACCACCGGCAGCATGAGCGGGCTGATTCAGGCGGCCAAAGAAAACATCTGGTCGATCGCCAGCTCAATGGCGCAGGCGCAGCCGACGCCCGAACTGCGCATCGGCTTGGTTGCCTTTCGCGATCGCGGCGACGACTACGTCACGCGGGTTGTCGATTTGTCCGGCGATCTCGACTCGATGTACGCGCAGCTGATGGACTTCCAAGCCAATGGCGGCGGCGATACGCCCGAGGCGGTCAACCAAGCGCTGCCCGAAGCGATCAACACGATCAGCTGGAGTCAGGGTCAAGACGCTTACCGCACTGTGTTTTTGGTCGGCGATGCGCCACCGCAGACGTATCAAGACGAACCAAGCTATGCAGAAATCATCGCCATTGCGAAATCGCGCGGCATCGTGATCAACACGATCCAAGCCGGCAGCGATGGCAGCACCAAAGCGAGCTGGCAAGAGATCGCCTCGCTTGCCGGTGGCGCATTTTTTGAAGTTGGCCAAGGCGGCAGCGCGGTGGCAGTGGTCACCCCGTTCGATGACGCCATCGCCGAACTATCGCGCGAACTAGACAACACTCGCCTGTTCTATGGCGATGCTGACACCAAGCGCGCGATGGCGGGCAAACAAGCGGCGTCCGACAAGCTACACGCCGCCGCCTCACCTGCGGCGCAGGCCAAGCGTGCGCAGTTCAACAGTTCAGCTGCCGGCGCAAAGAACTTCCTTGGCGACAGCGAACTGGTAGACGCGGTCAGCAGCGGCCGAGTGAATATCAAAGATGTACCGAAAGAGTCCTTGCCAGAATCCTTGGCAGCACTGAGCCTTGACGAACGTGCGGCAAAGGTCGAGGCATCCAGTCAGCGTCGGCGCGAGATCCAATCCGAACTCAAGCAACTGGCCGAGCAGCGCCAAGGCCATATCGAAAGCAATCTTGCGAAAGAAACCGACAGCCGCGACTCACTCGACTATCGGCTGTTTGAAACCGTCAAAGCGCAGGCCAAAGAAAAGGGCTTGAACTACGACGACGCCAAAGCGGTGCACTAAGGGCAAAGATCCGGCTTGCTGTGACAGTGCGTAGGGTGTGGCTCGACGCACCGGGATGGAATTGACGGCAGGAGAGCTGCACCTTACGCACTCGTCATGGCGTAGCAAGCTTCTTCAGCCGTGGCTATCCAGCGGACTCGGCAGTGCATCGCAACGAGCGAATAGTCCCGCGCGGCGTGGGTTGCCACGCCGCCGATAGCGGCTCGCAATGACGATTGGGAGGACAGATTGACTGTCGACCACCCGCGCTCGTCATTGCAAGGCCGGCTTCATCGGCCGTAGCAATTCATCAGCTTCGACTACGCAAGCCCTGCATACAGCGTCTCAACATCATCGTCTTCATCAATCGCCTGCAAAAACGCTTCGACCTCGGCGCGCTCCGCATCACCGAGGGTGACCGGATTTTTTGGGCGGTAGCCGAGGTAGGCTTTTTGCACCTCGAAGCCGAATTCTGGCAGCGCTTTTTGCACCGCATCGAGATCGGACGGATCAGTCAGAAACACCACGCTGTCTTCGTCGACGATCAGGTCCTGCGCGCCGGATTCGATGGCGGCAACTTCGGGATCCGCTCCAGCGGTCTTGGCTTCGGCTTCGATCATGCCGAGATAGTCGAAATCCCACGCGACTGATCCGCTGCCGCCCAGCTGGCCTTTGCGAAACAGCACGCGAATATTAGACACCGTGCGATTTAGGTTGTCGGTCAGGCACTCAACGATTACCGGCACGCGATGCGGGGCGTAGCCTTCGTAGGTCAGCTTTTCGTAATCGGCACCGCCTTCCATCAGGCCTGCGCCCTTCTTGACGGCGCGCTCCAGCGTCTCGCGCGGCATCGAGGCTTTCTTGGCCTGCTCGATGGCCAGCCGCAGCCGCGAGTTCATCGATGGATCGGCACCTGCGCGTGCCGCGACGGTGATTTCCCGCACCAGCTTGGTGAACACCGCCCCGCGCGCGCTGGCCGAGGTTTCTTTGATCTTGGTTTTCCACTGCGCACCCATGGCAACTCGTCACTCGCAAAGAACAAGCGCATATTCTAGCGATGAAGCGACCATTTGCCTGCGTTTCGCGCTGGCCGGGCAGTTCGCCTGCAGCGCCAGACCCAGCGGTATTTGGCCCAACGTTGATCAACCCAACAGGCGACTTAGCCCAAGGTTGACCGCCGCACCGCCCAAAACCAGACATGCGAACAGAGTAGCCGCCAGCAGCAGAGGCCGAATGCCGGCCTGGCGAATCGACCGCCAGCGCGTCGACAGCCCGAGCGCGGCCATCGCCATTTCGAGCAGCAGGGTATCTAGCTTTATCAACGCGCTGACTAGTGCAGGCGGCACCTGCTTTAACGAGTTCAACCCTGCGAGCGCCACGAATATCAGCGCAATCCATGGGATGACCAGCTT
>JBBSIY010000011.1:0-24182 GCA_038257785.1 Lysobacterales bacterium | reverse complement strand
ACTTGCGAGAGAGTTTTTGCTTCACAGAGTACAAACGGGCCTATAGCTCAATGGTTAGAGCAGTGGACTCATAATCCATTGGTTCCAGGTTCGAGTCCTGGTGGGGTGAGCCGGGCTTTCGTGCGACGCGCATCAGCGCGTCCCACGCCGGCGAACGCCCGGCCACGGATGGCCGGGCTGGCGTTAGCTCCATGGACGGCTGCTTGCGGGATTGTCTTTGCGCCACTTGCGAGAGAGTTTTTGCTTCACAGAGTACAAACGGGCCTATAGCTCAATGGTTAGAGCAGTGGACTCATAATCCATTGGTTCCAGGTTCGAGTCCTGGTGGGCCCACCACTTGTTCAAGCGCTGCGCACTTGCTCGCATGTAAGTCATCACGCCACGTCGACATTATTTCGGCGGCATGCTATCTAACAGGCATGGGCGACAGCGCGATTGTGGAGACCTCTCCGGTTTGATTCCACAAGAGCCGTATCTACGTCGCTGACGGACCTTACGGGCGTTGATCGAGTCGGATTGCGGCACGCAAAGAACAGCATGACAGCGTCTTCTGGCCCCGTCGCCACACTGCAGCAAGCGCTGGCGCACGGCGTGCGTCTGCTTGAGCGCGATCCGAATCTCGCGCTGATTCAGGCCGAAGAAATCATTCGAAATGCGGGTCCGCATCCGCAGGCTCGGCTGTTGCGAGCGCTGGCCAATGCGGGTGGCGGTGCGCTAGAAGTCGCCGCGTCTGAATTCCGCCAGCTGGTCGAACAACACCCCGATTGGCCGTCACCGCACGTCGAGCTCGGTCTCTGTTTGGGTCGATTGGGTCGAGGTAGCGAGGCGCTGGATCTTTTGCGCAGCGGGTTAGCCAAGGCACCCGCTCATCCGCATGCTTGGCGCGTGCTAGGCGATCATCTGGGCGCGGTCGGCGACGATGCCGGGGCTGATGCGGCCTATGCCCAGCACGTCAAACACGCGTCGGGTGATCCCAAGCTGATGGCGGCCGCTGATGCGCTGCTTGCCAATCGTATTCCCGACGCCGAGCAACTGCTGCGCGCGCACTTGCTACGTGCACCCACCGATGTGGTGGCGATCCGCATGCTGTCTGAAGTCGCCGCACGACTTGGGCGGCTCGATGATGCCGAAAACTTGCTGCAGCGCTGCATTGAGTTGTCGCCAGGTTTTCACGCCGCGCGACAGAACTACGCGATGGTTTTGCATCGCGCCAACAAGCCGGAACCGGCCTTGGAGCAGATCGAGGCGCTGCTGTTGGCTGAACCGGAAAACCCCGGCGCACGCAATCTCAAAGCGGTCGTTCTCTGCCGTTTGGGTGATTACGCACCGGCGATCACCCTATACGAGGGAATACTGGCCGAATACCCGGATCACGGCCGCATCTGGCTCAGTTTCGGTCATGCACTGAAGACCGCTGGCGAGCGCGAGCGCGCCATTGATGCGTACCGTCGAAGCATTGTGCTCGACGCAGGTTTCGGCGAGGCGTATTGGAGCCTCGCCAATCTGAAGACGTTTCGTTTCAGCGCCGATGACCTGCAGGCGATGCGCGCGCAGCTGCAACGTGTTGATTTGGCGGTCGAGCAGCGGGCGCAGTTCGAATTCGCGCTGGGCAAGGCGCTGGAAGATGGCAGCGCGTTTGCCGCCTCATTCACTCACTATGCACAGGGAAATGCCCTGCGACGTGCCTCATTGCCGTATCGCGCCGATGACGCGACCGCGCGGGTTCGGCGTTCGCGGGAGTTATTCACGGCGGAGTTCATCGCCAGCCATACAGGTGCGGGCAACCCGTGTGCCGATCCGATTTTTATCGTCGGGTTGCCGCGCTCCGGCTCGACGCTAGTTGAGCAAATTTTGTCCAGCCACTCCGCTGTCGAAGGAACGATGGAGTTGCCGGAAGTCATTTCGCTGACGCACGAGCTGCGCCGCGAAGGCGGTGAAGGTTCGGGCACTTCGTATCATCAGGTGCTCGCTACCCTTGATGGTGCGCGCTTGCGCGAACTGGGTGATCGCTATCTCGCGCGCACCCGCGTGCAGCGCAAGACCGATGCACCGTTCTTCATCGACAAGATGCCGAACAATTTTTTCCATGTTGGCCTGATCCATCTGATGCTGCCGAACGCGCGCATCGTCGACGTGCGCCGACATCCGATGGCCTGCTGCTTCTCCGGCTTCAAGCAATACTTCGCCCGCGGGCAGAATTTCAGCTACGGGCTGGAGGACATCGGCCGCTACTACCGCGATTACCTCGACCTGATGGCGCACTTTGATCGGGTGCTGCCGGGTCGCGTCCATCGCGTCGTCTACGAGCATTTGATCGACGACACTGAAGCCCAGGTGCGCCAGCTGCTCGACTACTGCCAGCTGTCTTTCGAACCCGCATGCCTGCGCTTTTTCGAGAACCAGCGACCGGTGCGTACCGCCAGTTCGGAGCAGGTGCGGCTGCCGATTTATCGCGATGGTCTTGATCAATGGCGCAACTTCGAGCCTTGGCTGCAGCCGCTGCAAACAGTCCTCGGTTCCGCTATCGACAGTTACCCCGAAGCGCCGTCTGAAGCGGCCATGTCACCTGTCCCGTCACCACCGTAGTACCCACCCCGGAGAACGCGCGATGAAACGCCGAAAACACAGCGGCAAGACGTCCACCCTGGTCCGCTTGCCGCTGACCGCAGCCATCTGTTTCGCCATCACTACGCAGGTGTTTGCGCAAAGCACGCCTGATACTGAGGATCGCGCCGTCCTCGATGAGATCACCGTCACGTCGCAGAAGCGGGTCGAGAACCTACAGGAAGTGCCGATCAGTATTCAGGTGTTGGGCACCGAGCAGCTCGACGAGCTGCACGTTACCAATTTCGAAGACATCCTCACCCAATTCCCTAGCGTGTCGTTCCAACGCTTGGGTGAAGTGCCGAGCAACTTCCAAGTCTACATGCGCGGCGTGGCGAGCGGCGGCGACGGTAATCACTCCGGTCCGCTGCCGAGCGTCGGGGTGTACGTTGATGAGCAGCCGGTCACTACCATTCGCGGCGCGATTGATCTGCACCCGTATGACATCGAGCGCGTCGAAGCGCTGGCTGGGCCGCAGGGCACGCTGTACGGCGCGAGTTCGCAGTCTGGCACGCTGCGCATCATCACCAATAAGCCGGATGCCACGGCATTTGCGGCTGGCTATGGCGTCGAAGCCAACAGCATCAGCAGCGGTGGTAGCGGGCATACGCTCGAGGGCTACGTCAACGCGCCGATCAATGAGCGCGCAGCGATCCGTCTGGTTGCCTGGGATCGCGACGACGCCGGTTTCATCGACAACAAATTCGGCGAGCGCACGTTTCCCAGCTCCGGCATCACCATCGACAACGCCGGCGTGGCGCGCGATGACTTCAACTTTGGCGATACCACCGGCGCTCGCGCGGCGTTGAAGCTTGACCTCAACGACAGCTGGACGATCACGCCCTCGGTGATCGCGCAGAAGCAGGACATCAACGGCAGCTTTGGCGTTGACCCTGACGTCGGCGAACTCGACACCCGCCAGTTCTACCCGCAGACCTCCGAAGACCGCTTCGTGCAGTCGTCGTTGACCGTGCAGGGCAAGCTTGGCAACTTCGATGTGACCTACGCGTTCTCTAATCTAAATCGCGATCTCGACACTGAGTCCGACTACAACGACTACGCGTTTTGGTACGACACGCTGTTCGGATACGGCACCTACTTTTACGACGACAACGGCGACCTGATCAATCCGGCGCAATACATCCAGGCCACCAACGGCTACAAGAAGCGCAGCCACGAACTCCGCATTGCCTCGCCGTCCGATGACCGTTTCCGCTTCGTCGCTGGTATCTTCAGTCAGCAGCAGGACAACGACATTCAGGAGCGCTACCTGATCGATGGCCTTGCCGACGTGCTGTCGGTGACGGGTTGGAACGACACCCTGTGGCTGACCCGGCAACGTCGTGAGGATCAGGACGAGGCGATATTCGGCGAATTGTCGTTCGACTTTACGGATCGTCTGACGGCCACCGCCGGCGTGCGCTACTTCGAGGTGGACAACAGCCTGCGCGGCTATTTTGGATTCAGTGAAGGCTACTTGCCGAACGCTGACTATGGCGAGGCGGTATGTACGCCAGACTCGCCAACCTTTCCGAACGCCCCCTGCGAGGTATTCAACAAGCGGGTGCAGGAAGACGACGCGATTGGCAAACTCAACGTTAGCTACAAGCTGAGTGATCGCGCGATGATCTATGGCACGTGGTCGGAAGGATATCGACCCGGTGGCGTCAATCGACGCGGCACGCTCGACCCGTATCTGTCCGACTTCCTGACCAATTACGAGTTTGGTTGGAAGTCCAGCTGGGCCGACGGTCGCCTGAACTTCAACGGCGCGGTGTTCGAACAGGACTGGGAGGACTTTCAGTTCGCCATCCTTGGCCAGAATGGTCTGACTGAAATCAAGAACGCCAACCAGGCACGCATTCGCGGCCTCGAATCCGACATCAGCTGGGCGGCCAGTTACAACCTGCGGATTACGGGCGGGGTGGCCTTTTATGACGCCGAACTGACCGAGAACTACTGCGGCTTCACCGATGCCAACGGCAACCCGGAAACCAACTGCGCCGATCCGGAAGCGCCGGCTGGCAGCCGACTGCCGATCACTGCGCGCTTCAAGGGCAACCTGACTGCCCGCTACACGTTTGATGTCGGCAGCTACGAGGCGCACGTGCAGGGATCGCTGGTGCATGAAGGCGAGCGCCGTTCCGATCTGCGTCTCGCTGAGAGTCAGATTCTCGGCAATCTCGGCTCGTACGACCTTGTCGATATGACCGCCGGTTTTGGCAAGGGCAATTGGAAGGTCGATTTCTACGTCAAGAATCTGTTTGACGAACGCGCCGAGCTATCGCGTTTCACACAGTGCGCAGAAGCGGTATGCGGTGAGCAGGCCTACACCGTCATTTCGCGTCCGCGGACCTTCGGCGTGCGCTTCTCGCAGGCGTTCTGATCGGCGTTTCAGCTCAGCGCTGATTGACCTAGTCAGGCCACCGTCTACTCATGCGAGGGACGGTGGCCTGCGTGGGTCGACCGTGATAGGCAGCGCGACTGCTGGCGACGCGATCTGACAACCCGCTCCGGCGAGTGCGGCTAAACTCTTCGGCTCGTCCACCGGTCAGTCCGCCGTCATGCCCAACCATCACCGCTTCCATCTCGCATTCCCGGTCACTGATCTCGAAGCCGCGCGCGGCTTTTATGCGGGCGTGCTTGGCTGTCCTTTGGGTCGCGAGTCGCCGCAGTGGATCGACTTCGATCTCTACGGCCATCAAATCGTCGCCCATCTAGTGCCAGCAGACGAGCATCCGTCGATCCGCACGAATTCGGTCGATGAGCACGAGGTGCCGGCGTTTCATTTTGGCGTAATTCTGCCGTGGGACGACTTTGCGCCGATGGCGCAGCGCCTGCGCGATGCGGGCACCACGTTTGTGATTGAGCCCTATGTTCGGTTTGAAGGCCGCGTCGGCGAACAGGCGACGTTGTTTGTTCGCGATCCCAGCGGCAACACGCTTGAGTTCAAGGCATTTCGCGATATAGACGCGCTGTTCGCGCGCGATATTGAGGCGTACCGCTAGGCCTCACGCACCCAGCGCGCCGCGCATCAGGTCGAGCTCGGCAATGGTCGTGCTGGCGTCGGTCGAGCCGTACTGAAGCAGGTCCCAACGATTGCCGTAGAGATCTTCAAACACGGCGACGGTGCCGTAGGCAGCTTCCGTCGGTGGTCGAACAAAGCTGACGCCTGCGGCGAGCATTCGGTCGTAGTCGCGCCAAAAATCATCGGTTTGCAGGAACAGAAATACTCGCCCGCCGCTTTGGTTGCCGATGAACGCTTCTTGCTCGGGTTTCGATGCGCGTGCCAGCAATAGCGCCGTGCCCGACGAGCCGGGCGGGGCGATCAGTACCCAGCGTTTATCCTGCTCAGACTGATACGTATCTTCAAGCAGCGTAAAGCCGAGTTTATGTGTGTAGAACGCAATAGCCTCGTCGTAATCCCTGACGATCAGCGCGATGTGAGCAATCGATTGCGGCATGGCTGTTGGCGATTAAGAGGAGGCTGAGACCTTACGCCTTGAGCCACGGCAGCGCATCTAGATCGACATTGCCGCCTGACAGAATGACGCCAACCTGACGGCCGGAAAAGTGCTGCGGATGTTTGAGAATCACCGCTAGCGGTACGGCGCACGAGGGCTCAACGACGACTTTGAGGCGCTCCCAAATGAGCCGCATCGCGGCGATGATTTCGTCCTCTTCGGCAAGCAAGATAGTCGGCACGTGCTGACGCAAAATAGAAAAGGTCAGCGGACCGAGTTCGGCGCGCAGGCCGTCGCACACGGTGTTTGCCCTGCGACCGGTGATTCGCTCGCCGCTGGCCAGTGAGTCGTGGGCATCGCGCGCGCCTTCGGGTTCCGCTCCCAAGACGTCGATGGCTGCATTTAGCGCATGCGCTGCGATGGCGGTTCCTGACAGCAGTCCGCCGCCTGAAACGGGCGCAATCACCGTGTCGATGTCGCTCACCGAAGCCAGCAGCTCAAGCGTGGCGGTGCCTTGACCGGCAATGACGCGCGCATCGTTGAAGGGATGCACGTAGGACGCCTCGGTGCGCTCGAGTATCTCGCGCGTCACGCGATCGCGATCAGCCTGATCGGTCTCACACGGAACGATGTGGGCGCCGAAGTCGGCAATCGCCGCCAGCTTCACCTTGGGCGCGCCGCGCGGCACGACAACGGTGGCGCGAATGCCGCGCAACCGACACGCCAGTGCCAGCGCTGCCCCGTGATTGCCCGAGCTTTGCGTCACCACGCCGCGCGCGGCCTGCTCATCGCTTAGTGAGAACACCGCGTTGCAGGCTCCGCGAAACTTAAATGCGCCGGCGCGCTGTAGGTTTTCGCACTTGAAATACAGCGCGCAGCCGGCGCGCTCGTCCAACCATTCGGAACGCAGCACCAGGGTGATCCGCGCATGCGGCGCAATGCGCGTTTGCGCGTCGCGCAGGTCGGCTAGCTCGGGTGTGTAGGTGAACGGATCGATATCAGTCATGACGCGCTTTCCGGACGCGCAGCAGCCACCAAGCTAGCAAGCTGGCGGTGATGTACATGCTCACTGAATACACCGCGGCCGGTACGGCTGCGGCGGGGCGTTGAAGTACCTCTAGGGCGATGAAAATCGCCAAGGTGCCGTTGTGGATGCCGACCTCAAACGCAATCGCCGTGGCCTGCGGCTGCGCAAGTTTAGCGGCGCGCGATAGGCCATAGCCGGCACCGAGACTCAGCACGTTGAACAGCACGCAGGCGATGCCTACGACCGGCAAGTTGGCCACCAGCAGCTGCCACTCCGACGCCATCGCCAGGACGATCAAACCGGCCAGCACGACGGATGACAAATTCCGCACGGGCTTTTCGGCGGCGTCGGCCAAGGCCGGCTTCCAGGCGCGCAAACCCATGCCTATCGTCACCGGCAGGATCACTAGGAGCGCAACTTCGACGACCTTGCGCGTGGGCGGCGGAACGGCCGCCTCATCGCCGAGAAACACCCGCATCGCCAGCGCCGTCCACAGCGGCAGGGTGAGCAGGGCGATCAAGCTGTTAATTGCAGTGAGCGAAATATTCAGCGCCACGTCGCCACGCGCCAGATGGCTAAACAAGTTGGCGGTGACGCCACCCGGCGACGCGGCCAATAAGACCAAGCCCAGCGCCAACTCGCCGGGCATGCCGGTCAATCGCGCAAGCAAGAACGCCGCTGGCGGCAATAGCAGGCCTTGCACGGTCAGGGCCAACACGGTGGCCTTGGGCGATGTCGCCACGCGGCGGAAATCGGCCAGCGTCAAATGCAGGCCCAGCCCCATCATCACCACCGCGAGCGCGATGGGTAGAAACGCAGTGATCAGCAAATTACCACTCATCCACGCGACCGCCTCTGAGAACAGGCCGCCATCTTAGAGCGCTGCGGCGGCTACTGGTATTGGGCGCATCGTGAGCAGGTACTGTCGGGGACGTTGTTTTTCACCCGCGCGCGGTAGGTTCGTTCTATCGTCATGGCAGATTGTCGATTCAGTTGATGCTGTCGTGCCTCAATCGTCACCGCTGCAGGGGCTAAACTAATCGTTCGAAGACTTGCACAAGGCACGCGAACCATGCACTCGGCGAACCTACATGCGCGCTCGCCTCGCTAGTTCGTCCTTGCTTGCCGTGTGGAGCGCCCACGCGCGCCGCATGTGCGGTAGCGAAAGCAGGCGATTGCTGCCGCGGTCGTCATGGCTGACAGCCTTGCTGTGCCTACTGCCTTTGATCGCGTGCTTGGCCTGCTTCCCACGCTCGGCGAACGCACAAGATGGCGTTGTGCGCACGGTTCGCCTTACGTCGCTGGAGTGGCCACCTTATGCGGGTAAGGCGCTGCCGCAGCAGGGTGCAAGCGTAGCCGTTGTGCGGTCAGCGTTGGCGGCGATGGGGGTCCGGCTTGAGGTCGAATTTGTGCCGTGGACGCGTGCGGTGGCGCTGGGACAAGACAGTAAGAGTGGATTTTCCGGCTACTTCCCCGAGTACGAATCACCTGAAGTAGCGAGCATGTTTACGCTCTCGCAGCCAATCGGCCACGGGCCGTTGGGTTTGGTCGAGCGGCGCTCGGCGGCCGTCGCGTGGCGCACGCTGGATGACCTCAAGGGATTGCAGATTGGCGTGGTGCGCGGCTACATCAACACTGAAGACTTCGACGCCATGGTGGTCAGTCGCGAGCTGACGGCGGTACCTGCGAGTGATGATCTAGCCAACGTCCGCAAGGTGATTAGCGGTCGCCTGCCGCTGGCCGTCATTGATCGCAACGTACTTGCGTACTTGATGGCCAACGACCGCAGCGTCGCTGATGCGCGTCGGGTACTCCAGTTCAACGCGCGAGCGCTGGAGAACAAATCGCTGCACGTGGCGCTGCAGGACACGGCGGAAGGTGAGTGGGCGCTGCAGATGATCAATCAGGGGCTAAAAAAGATTGATGCAGTTGCCATTGCCGCACCCTTCTTCGAGTAGGCGACGGCAGCCCATTCGATGAAATATCTGCCGCTAATTCTGTCTGGGCTATTTCGTAAAAAGACGCGAACGGCTTTCACCCTGCTCTCGCTTGCATCGGCTTTTTTGCTGTTGGGGCTGCTGCAAGCGGTCAACGCTTTGTTCTCGGGCGGCGCTGATTTTCTCGGTGCCAATCGTCTGATTACGCAGGCGCGCACCAGCTTTACCCAGCCGCTGCCGATGCGCCTACTGCCGCAGATCGAGTCGGTGCCCGGTGTGTCGCGGGTAGGCTTCTCGCAGTTCTTTGGCGGTCAGTATCAGGAGGAGCGGCAGACGCCGCCGCAGTTCGTCGTCAATCCGCAGCGACTGTTTGATACCTACCCTGAGTGGGTGATTCCGGTTGAGCAAAAGCGTGCGTTTATCTCGACCCAAGATGGCGCGATCGTGGGTCGCAAGCTGGCTGATCGCTTTGGTTGGAAGGTTGGCGACATCGTTCCACTGAACTCATTTATCTGGACGCGCACCGATGGCTCGCGCCTGTGGCAGTGGCGCATCGTTGGCATATTTGACGGCCGAGATAGCGAGTGGCAAGAGCGCGCCCAGCTCATGTACTTGAACTACGCGCAGTTTGATGAGGGCCGTAGCCCCGGTGCGCGCGGCTTGGCCGGCGTATTTGTGGTGCGCGTCGATGATCCGCTGCAGTCGGAGTCTGTGGCTGCGGCGATAGACGAACGCTTCGACAACACGCCTGACGAGACCAAGACACAGAACGAGCAGGAGTTTCAGCTCGGGTTTGTGCGACAGCTGGGCGATATCGGCTTCATCATGAACGCGATTTCCGGCGCCGTGTTTTTTACGATCTTGATTCTCACCGGCTTCACGATGAGCCAAGCCGTGCGCGAGCGAATCCCCGAGCTGGCCGTGCTCAAGTGCCTTGGTTTCAAGGACCGCTTGGTGCTGTGGCTGGTGCTGGCCGAAGCGCTGGCGCTGTGCACGCTTGGGGCGCTGTCGGGCATGCTGCTCGCATCCATCATCACGTCTAACCTGCCCCCGGAGTTTCCGCCGCTGGTGCCTGATCGCGGTGTTTGGTTGATCTCGGTCGGTGCCGTGGCGGTATTGGCGGCAGCAGTAGGGCTGCCGCCCGCGCTGCGCGCGATGCGTCTGCGCATCGTTGATGCGCTGGCGGGCCGCTGAGATGGAGGGGATAGCGGATGAGTAGCCTGCGGCAAATTCGCGAAATCGTGTGGATGAACGTGCAAAGCATCCCGCAGCGCTGGGCGGCGTCGCTCGTGGTCGCCGTCGGTATTGCTGGCGTCGTCGCTGTGCTGGTGGCGATGCTGTCGATGGGCGCAGGTCTACAGCGCACGCTGTCTAGCACCGGCAAAGACGACCGCGCGGTGGTGCTGCGATCAGGCTCAAACGGTGAGCTCAGCAGCTTTTTTGCGCGCGATGCGACGACCTTGATCAAGCAAGACCCGAGCATCCTGCGCGGCGACGATGGTCTGCCGCTGGCCTCAGCCGAGCTGATTGTGATCACCGAGGTGCCGCGCATTGGCCAGCGCAGCGGTGCCAATGTGTCGCTGCGCGGGGTGCCGCCGGCGGGATTCACGATTCGCCCAGAGCTCAACATCGTCGAAGGTCGGCGCTTCCGTCCCGGTCTGCGCGAGCTAATCGTTGGACGCAGTGCGCAGCGACAGTTCGACGGGCTGTCGGTGGGACAGACGCTCAGCTTTAGGGGCTCAGACTGGAGCATCGTCGGCACCTTCGATACGGCGGGGGACAGTCACGAGTCTGAGCTGTGGGCGGACGCTGAATCCGTGCAAAGCGCCTTCGGTCGCAGCGGATTCTCGTCAGTGTTGGTCAAGCTGCGAAACGTCGATGCGTTTGACTCGTTGAATACGCGATTGACCAACGACCCGCAGCTCACGGTTGACGTGAAGCGCGAGCGTGAGTACTTCAGTTCGCAGTCTGAAACCTTGACCTTTCTGATTGGCATCTTGACCAACATCATCGCCGCGATCATGGCGGTCGGCGCGCTGTTTGGCGCGCTCAACACCATGTACTCGGCCGTATCGGCGCGCACCGCCGAAATCGGCACGCTGCGCGCGCTGGGATTTGGCGCAGCGCCGGTCGTGGCATCGGTGATGGCCGAAGCCGTGATACTCGCCACCGCAGGCGGCATCTTCGGCGCACTGCTCGCCTACGTGCTGTTCAACGGCTACAGCGTTAGCACGCTGGGCTCTGGGTTCACCCAGGTCGCTTTCAATTTTGCGGTGACGCCGGCGCTGGTCATGCAAGGGCTGGTCTGGGCGCTGGGTATCGGCTTTTTAGGCGGTCTGCTGCCCGCGCTCCGCGCAGCGCGGATGCCTGTGACCGCCGCGCTGCGAGGTTAATCACTGCGTGGCGGCGATGTCGGTTTTGCCTAGATGCTTTTGTAGGAAAGCCAAGATCCGCGTGTAGTACTCGCGCTGGTGCTCGATTTGATAAAAACCGTGACCCGCTGTGTCGACGTAATAGGTTTCGACTGAGCTCTTGTGCTTCTCTATCGCTTTAGCCATCGCCTTGCTGTGCGCGATCGGCGCCACGCGATCTTCGCCGCCGGCGGCTAAGAAAACCGGTGCGCGAATATTGGCTGCCAATGACGTTGGCGACACCGCTTGCAGGGTATCGATATCGCCCATCCAGTCCTTCAACCACGCCGCGCTAACGGCGCCGTTGGCGCGCAGATCTTGCGCTCGCAGCACGAGGTCATAGACGCCAACATAGCCCACCGCACAGGCATAAAGGTCGGGGTCGCGTGCGACGCCCATCAAGGCCGCGTAGGCGCCATAGCTCGCGCCCACGAGACAAGCGCGGCCTTCGGCGGCAATCCCTTCGGCAACAGCCCAGCGCGTGGCGTCGACAAGATCGTCCTGCATCGCTTTGCCCCACTGCGCGGCACCGGCCGAGCGAAAGGCACGGCCATAGTTGCCCGAGCCGCGATAGTTCAGCTGTAAGACGGCGAAACCAGCAGCGGCGAACAGCTGCACCTCGGTGTCGAAGCTGCGCGTATCGAACTGTCCGAACGGGCCGCCGTGCGGCAGCACTATCAACGGCTGCGGCTGGTCGCTAGGTAGGTTAGGCGCGCGGGTAAGAAACCCCTGCAGCAGCAGATCATCGCGGGCAGTGATATCGACCGCTAGTGTTTTCGCCATTTTCTCGGGGTCAATGCCGGGCAGCCGTCGACTCAAAAACTTGGCCTCGCGGCCGGCCACGTCAAAGCGAAAAAACGTGCCAGCGTCGCGATCTGAGCGGACTTCAAACAGGCGCCATTCGGCACCGACAGGTGCCGGGTGCAGGTGCACGTTGGCGTCAGGGAAACTCCGGTCGAGCATCGCCTGTAGTCGCGCATCAACGTGCTCGGCATCAAAGTAAACGGTTCGCCACGTAGCGCCGTGAAAAGAGACTCCGATTACCGCTCCATTGGCGTCGAAGAGTACTTGGTGCGGGTCAAGCCGAGGGTCGCTGGCGACCGCTGTGCGCGTATTGCTGTCTGGGTCCCAAGCGACGATCTGGTCGGGTCCTTTGGCCTCGGAAACCTGCAAATAAGCGACCTTGCCGTCAGGCGAGAACCCGAGCGGGTACTCGATGCGGCCGCTCTCGCGCTCGTCATTGATCGCGCTCCAGCGCGTGTCGCCAGCGACGCGATGCATGAGCACGCTGGCGTGCGTCTCTTGGATTCCAAAAGCAAGCCTTGGTTCACCCGTGGCGTCGCTGCGAATCGTCGCCGAGCGCACCGGGGGGCGCGTCAATGTACTGCGCCGACCGGTCTTCAAATGCAGCGTGTCAATGCGGGTGAGCGGGTGCTCGCTGACCCACTCCTCAACGCCGATCAGTATTCGATCAGGATCATTCGGCAACGTGTCGATCAAAAAAGCCGTGCGACGAGCAGACTGCCATGCACCGCCGGACGCCTGTGGATCGATGCCGTCGTCGTAACGGCTAAATAGCGTTCGCGGCTTACTGCCGTCGGCGTAGAGGAGATAGAGCTCACCGGTCGGCAGCGGCGTGTCCAGCGCACCCTCTTGCTCCGCCAAGCTGACTAAAACGCGCCCATCGTCGAGCCAGCGGAAGTCGTCGATCACCGAGTGCTCGCCGCCGCCTAGCTTGGCGACCGCCTGCATGTCCGCGACGCGCAAAATTGCCAAGACGGTGCGATCTTTAAGTCGCACCGTGGCGGCCAAGTGGGTGCTGTCGGGCGATAGACGCATATCGCCGAACGTGCCTCGCTTAAGAAACGCCTCAACGTCGACCTCGGCGGCGGTCGCGATACGTAGGCAAAGCAAGCAAGCAAGCGCCAGTAGCGTGGGGACGCGCATCAATGAGCAGCCAATTCGGTTCGGCTGCGGATCATAGATGGATTGCTGCGGCGCTGCGACGTGGGCGGCCAGCGCTACATCGATCGGGCAATGCGCCTTTGCTCATACATGTGTGCGTCGGCGCGCACCATGCTTTCGGCCAATGATTCGGCTCCTTCTCGTAGCGCGCTGCCCAGTGAGTAGCGGCACGGCGCTGCGTCTTTGCCGGCTTCCAGTCGCGCGACCAGCGCTGCCAGGCTGGCGGCGCTGGCGTCAGGCATCAGGATCAAAAATTCATCGCCGCCCACTCTGATCACGGCGTCACCCTCGCGGACGTGCGTGTTCAGGAATTCGGCGATCTGGCGCAGAACCGCATCGCCGTGCTCGTGGCCATAGGTGTCGTTGACTCGCTTGAAGCCGTCGAGGTCGATATTGATGATCGCCCAGCGACTGTCTGCCGACACCCGCTCGGTGAAGTGCTCCAGGTAGCGACGATTGAAGCAGCCGGTAAGCGGGTCATGCAGCGTTTGCGCACGTAGCGCATCGGCCTCGCGTACTTCCGCAGTGATGTCGGTTGCGTGGCCAATCACGTAAGGGCGGTCGGCAGTGTTCAGGGCAACTCGGCCGTCTATCCGCAGCAGGCGCGCGCCGCTGGAATACGGCGCAACGTGCACGACTTCGCTAGCCGAGCCGGTAGCCTTTAGCGTTTGCAGGTAGCGAGCAAGTATGTCGCCGTCGTTGGCCGCGACGTGATCTCGCAGGTTGCCTAATCGAGTGACGTTGTCCTGCACGCGCAGCGCCTGTGCGGCGGCCGGGTTGAGCAAGTCAATTTGCCCATCGAGGTCATGCAGCAGGACCAAGCCCGTACTTAGCCGCAGCAGCTCGCTGGCGCGCGATTCACTGCGCCGCAGGTCCGCTAGCGCCCTCAGGACGCGGCGCTTGGCGCGCAGCTGAAATGCAAAAAAGATGGCGAGGGTAACGGCAGCCACCAAGCTTAGTGCGGTCACCCAGCGGCTGAGCTTGGTTTGCGCTTCAAGTCCGCGACTGCGCTCGCCGGCCAGCTCCGCCTCACCCTCTAACCGAAGCACGTCAAGCTGCTGCTGCGCGTACTGCAGGCGCGACTCGAAGTCGTCAGCAGCCTGCGCGCGATCCCGCAGAGCGACCTTGCCCTGTAGCTCAAACTGTCGGCGCAGCAGAGGATCGAGTTGGCCCGTGTCGCTGCCTGCTGCCAGCATTAGGCCGATGAGGGTTTGGCTGGCACGCAGTTCATCGCGCTCTAAGGCCAAGGTACGGAACGACCGGGTTGCAATTTCGAGTTCACGTATCGCGTCTTGAGTTTCCTTGGCCTGTGCGGCGGCCAGACCCAGCGCCTCGTGCGCTTGGCCAAATAGCTGTGAGTTGCTTAGTTGATCGGCCAGCGCCAGAACCTCTGCCGTATGTTTGCGCTGCGCGGTGACGTCGCCCATCTGATTGGCGATGCGCGCGGATTCTAGGTGAAGCTCGGCGACCAGCTTTGGGTCATCTACGCGCTCTGCCGCCTTAATGCCTGCGCTCAACGCAATTTGCGCTGCGGTTTGATCACCCAGTTGACCTAGCGCACGGGCGCGGTTGCGATGCAGCCTTGCCTGCATGCCGAGGGCGACATCCGCGGCGAGCAGCGCTAGACCTTCCTCGGCGTAGTCTGCGGCGAGCTGGTGCTTACCAAGCGCGTGGCTAAGTGACGAAAAACCGAGTTTGACATCGGCCGACAGTGCCGGTGAAGGCGACAGGGTTAGCTGCGACTGCGCTTTCGAGAGGAGCTGCTCGCCGCGCGTGTAGTCCTGCAGACCGATCAGCGCCCGCCCCTCAAGGATGAGGCCGCGCGCGATGAGCAGCGGATCGTCAGCGCGGGTGGCCGCTTCGGCCGCATCGCTGCTCGCGCGGCGCTGACACAGCCAGTCGGCAATCACCCGGCAGGCGTTGGCTTCGGCAAGATAGAGCAGGGCCAAGGTGCGCGTGTCGTTCGCCGCTTTAGCTTGGCTGATCTCGCGCGGCAGGGCCTCGATGACCTCCTCAGGTTGCGTCAGCGCGCGCAGTTCAAGCGGGTGACGCGGGATATTGTCGATGGGGTCATCGGAGGCAAACGACGGAGCCGTCGTGAACAGGCAGGCGAAAAGCACCAGCGCCGCGACCTGCCGACGTTTGAAGGATTGGCTAGCGCTGGGAGCGATCATCGGGGCGAGTCTAGTACGGACGCCTGCATGGATTGTGAGTCAGCGCTGATTCTTAGGCGGCAGTGATCGGCGTGCTGGTCACGGTGCGCAGGAACTGCGTCATCGCTTCGACCGTCTGCGCGTCTGCGAATAGGCGCTGACGGTTGTGCACGATGCGCTCGCGCAAGCTGGCCAGCATGGCGCTATCGCTGACCAGCGCTACTGCCCGCTCGACGTAGTCATCGGCGTCGATGGCAATGAGCTCGGGCACCTCAAGCCGCTGTAACAACGCGGCCGTTTGTCGGGTCCGCATGCTGTGGCCTTCGATGGTCAGGGTGGGCAGACCTTGACCCAGCAAATCAAGCGCACTCATGCCGCCCGACCAGCCAACGCTGTCGAGGTTCAAGCATGCGGCCTTGGCCAGCCCCAGAAACTGCGGCAGCGGAAAGAATCCGTGGATGCGCAGCTGGCGCTCGGGATCGGCGCCGCAGGCACGCAGAATGGGCGTTATGCGCTGACGCAGCCAGTCGCGAACGGGCGCGCGGTCATCGCCCAGCAAGTGAAGCCGCACGTTGGGCAGCCGCGCGAGGATGCGGCCGAACAGAAGATCCTGCTCCGGCAGCAGCTTGTAGACGGTTTGCGCGCAGAGCAGATCGATGCGTGCCGCGTCGGGCTCGTCTAGGATCACCTGTTCGGGCGTCGGTAGATCGGAGGCCTGCAGGCCGTGGCCCAATCCGGGCAGGCGAACGAGTTTCTCGGTGTAGAAGTCTTGCCCGTCAGCGGGCTCCATCGCATCGGGCGACAGCACGTAGTCGATGCTTGGCATGCCGCTGCTTACCGGGTGACCCCACAGGGAGGCCTGCACCGGCGCAAGGCGAATAGCCGCAAGACCTTGGGTTAGGGGATGCATGCCGATTTCTGGGTAGAGCAGGACATCAAGCTGGCGCTCGGCGATCAGCCCTCGCCATTCCGGCGCACTGCGTGGCTCGGCGTGCACGCGGGCAGCGGCTGACAGACGCTCGTGCCAGCCATCGCTAAGGCCTGCCAACGCGAACACTTCGATTTCGAAATCTTCACGCGCCAGCGCCTCAATCAGTGGGCCGAACAGGCGAGTGACGGTATGCGCGCGAAAATAAGCGCCGCAAAAGCCGATGCGTCGCCGAGTGGCGCGCATCGCTCTAGGCTCGATACCGCTATCCAGCGTCCGCATCATGCGATGGACGAGCTCGCCATAGCGCTTCTGATCGGCCACCGCGTCATCGAGATAGTGACGATAGAACGCGGTGGACTGACCAACGCAGCCCCACACCTGAGCGGCCAAGGCGGGCTCGGAAAAATCCAGTTGTGCCCACTCGTCGAGGGCGTCACGCCACTGCTGACGAAACGCTCCGGCGTCGTCTTCAGTGAGCGGCGCGGGTGCGCTGGGCAGCTGAAAACTGGCCCAGCGCGCGGCGAGAAAATCGGGCGCATGCTCGCGGGCGTGTTCGATTGCCCGATGTCCCGCTGAGAAATCACCTGCGGCGTAGAGATCATGCGACAGCGCCATCAAGCGCTCGCCATTCGGCGCGAGTTGCGCGAGCGAACGGCTAATTGCGAGCCGGTCAGGTGACTCAATGCCGAGGTTAACCATCGACCAGTAGGCAATTTCTAACGCTTCAACGCGCTGTGGCTGCCGCGCAAGCACCCACTGCGCAGCCGCTTCGGCCTTGGCATGCTGGCCGAGCCTGAGATTTAGCTGCGCGTCCAAAAGCGCGGGCTCAACGTCGTCTGGACGCAGCCGGCGCAGCGCAGTCAGCGACTCAAGCGCGGTTTCTGGCGACTCCGTTGATTGCAGCAGGGTCAGCTCCCACCACAGGCTGGGGTCGGCCGGCAGCCGTTGCAGTAGGGCCTTTATCTGCGCTTCGGCATTAGCTATGTCGCCGCGATCCCGCGCGAGCAGCGCGCATTCGCGCTGGCTGGCGAGCAGGTCAGGCACGAGCGCTAGTGACCCGAGCAGCGCGCGTTCGGCAGCGTCGAACTGACGCAGCTCGCGCCGACAGCGGCCAAGCAGTCCTAGCGCCCGTGCGTCGTGCGGCGTGGTTTGCAGGTAGTGATCGAGCCAGTCAGCCGCGGCGGCGTGATCGCCGCGCATGATCGGCTCGCGAATCGCCAGCAATGGGTCAGCAGGGGGGCGCAAATCAGTCATAGAACCGGTCATCAGCTGGGTCTTCAAGCGCCCGGCTGGGCAGCCCACTATCATACGCACCTGCTTTTCTCTTTCTGATCCTCACCGGACCCCACGCCCATGTTCCCCAGCACGCTGCGCATCGCCGACTACGATCCCGAACTCGCCGCTTCCATCGCCGCCGAACAACAGCGGCAGGAAGATCACGTCGAACTTATTGCCTCAGAGAACTACGCCAGTCCGCGGGTGATGGAGGCGCAGGGCACGGTGCTGACCAATAAATACGCCGAAGGCTATCCGGGTAAGCGCTACTACGGCGGCTGCGAGCATGTCGATATCGCTGAGCAGCTGGCGATCGATCGCGTGAAAGAACTATTCGGTGCTGACTACGCTAACGTGCAGCCGCATTCGGGCTCGCAGGCAAACGCCGCGGTGTACCTCGCGCTGCTCAAGCCCGGCGACACCATCCTCGGGATGAGCCTCGCGCATGGCGGTCACTTGACCCACGGAGCCAAGGTCAACTTCAGCGGCAAGATTTTCAACGCGGTGCAGTATGGCGTTGATGCCGACGGCTTGATTGACTACAGCGAAATTGAGCGGTTGGCGCAGGAGCACAAACCCAAGATGCTGATCGGCGGCTTCTCTGCCTATTCGCAGGTGGTGGATTGGGAGCGCATGGCGGCGATTGCAAAGTCAGTGGGCGCGTATTTCTTTGTCGATATGGCGCATGTCGCGGGACTTGTGGCAGCCGGCGTGTATCCGAATCCCCTGCCGCACGCTGACGTGGTGACCTCGACCACGCACAAAACGCTGCGCGGTCCGCGCGGCGGCATTATTTTGGCCAAGTCCAACGAAGCGCTGGAGAAGAAGTTCCAGTCGCTGGTGTTTCCCGGCACCCAGGGCGGCCCATTGATGCACGTCATCGCGGCCAAGGCGGTTGCGTTCAAAGAAGCGCTTGAGCCCGAGTTCAAAACCTACCAGCAGCAGGTAGTGAAGAATGCCCAGGCGATGGCCACCGCGCTGAGTGCGCGCGGCTACAAGATTGTTTCCGGCGGTACGCAAAATCACCTGATGCTGATCGATCTGATTGGCCGTGACGTCACTGGCAAGGACGCCGAGGCTGCGCTAGGCGAGGCCCACATCACGGTCAACAAAAACGCTGTGCCCAACGATCCGCGTTCGCCGTTTGTGACCTCGGGACTGCGCATCGGCACGCCTGCCGTGACCACGCGCGGCTACCTCGAAGCGGACTGCGTCGCGCTCGCCGGGTGGATTGCTGACGTGCTGGACGCACCCGCAGACGCCGAGGTTCTGACGCGCGTGCGGGACGCGGTGACGGAACAGTGCCGGCGGTTTCCGGTGTATGGCTGAGATGCGGCGATTCGAGGTGCGGGATTCGGGATTCGTTAGACGCCCGCGCTCGCAATCGTCCGCCGCTCGCGCACCGCAGTCGAATGCTGGCGTGCGCGCGTTGGCGTGTCCCAAATCCCGAATCGCGAATCCCGCCCCCTAACGTGCACTGTCCCTTTTGCCAGCACGAAAACACGCGCGTCATCGATTCTCGGGTGGCTGACGATGGCGCGACCATTCGTCGTCGGCGCGAGTGTGAGTCCTGCTCGGAGCGATTCTCGACGTTTGAAACAGCTGAGCTGAAGCTGCCGACCATCGTCAAAAACGATGGTCGCCGTGAGGCATTCGACGAACGCAAGCTGTTGACCAGCTTCAATCGCGCTTTGCAAAAGCGCCCGGTGTCTTCGGAGCAAACGGAAGACGCCGTGCGGTCGGTGATGCGCAGCTTGCGCTTAACGGGCGAGCGCGAAGTGCCGGCATTGCGGCTTGGGGAAATGGTGATGGCCGAGCTCAAGCAGCTTGATCAGGTTGGCTATGTGCGCTTTGCGTCGGTGTATCGACGCTTTGAAGATGTGCAGGCGTTTCGCGAGGAAATTGAAAGGCTGGAGCGCGATCTGCCCGGCTTGAACGGTCTGCAGCTGCCGCTACTGAGCGAACCGCCGCGCGGCAAACGCGGGTGAAGATTCGCTGGATCGGCGAATGTCCAACCTGCGTGCCGCAGCTGGCGCGCTGGCATGTTGCAGCCTTCGCTGACGTGCTGACCGAATGGACGGTGGAGCAGGCCGCGTTCGAGCTGCGCGGCCACGTCGCACGCTGTGCCGTGCCCACCACGTGGGTGGCGCTTGATTCAGCACAGCCGCTCGGCTCAGTGAGTATTCTCGATAGCGATCAACCGGCGCCGGACTCACACGCGCCTTGGCTGGCTACGCTGTTTGTTAGTCCAGCGGCGCGGGGCTGTGGTGTGGGCGCCGCCTTGGTTCAACACGCGGTGGTCGAGGCGCGCGCGATGGGGCTGAGCGAGCTGCATCTATGGACACCCGCGCATGCCGACTTCTATACGCGACTCGGCTGGCAGTCGCTCGGGCACCGCCGCTATGACAATCATGATGTGACCTTGATGCGCATCGACTGCCGAGCGTCGTGACCGGCTTCAGCGCAATTGATCATCTGCACATGGCGCAGGCATTGCGTCTCGCGCAGCGCGGCAGCTTTACAACGCGGCCCAACCCGCAGGTAGGCTGCGTCATTGCGCTGGGTGCGCAACTCCTCGGCCAAGGTTGGCATCGGCGCGCGGGCGAGCCGCATGCGGAGGTGTTTGCGCTGCGTGAGGCAGGTGATCGGGCGCGCGGCGCGACGGCGTACGTGACGCTTGAGCCCTGCGCACACACCGGTCGCACGCCGCCCTGTGCAGAAGCGCTGATTGCGGCGGGCCTCGCGCGCGTCGTCATCGCGCAACGCGACCCGTTTTTGCAGGTGGACGGACGCGGAATCGAAGCTTTGCGTGCCGCAGGCATCACGGTTGAAGCTGGTCTGATGCAGCAGGCCGCACGTCAACAGATCCGCGGATTTTTGTCGCGCATTGAACGTGGCCGGCCTTGGGTGCGGGTCAAGCTGGCGATGAGTCTTGACGGGCGGACGGCCTTGTCGTCAGGCGAATCGAAATGGATTACCGCTTCGCCTGCTCGCGCTGACGTGCAGCGCTGGCGTGCGCGCTCCGACGCGATCCTCACCGGTGCTGGCACGTGGCGCGCAGACGACCCTGCGCTGACCGCGCGTGTTTCAGAAGACGTGACGCCTCCGCTGCGGGCGGTGATAGTGGGGAGCGATGCTAGCGTCCCGGCAAATTCGCAGCTGTTTACCGATGGCGCTGCGCCAACCTTGATCGTTCACGGCGATAGCCAAGCGCTCACGCTGCCTGCTGGGGCAGAGTCACTTGTGGTTCCGGCTGGCCCAGACGGCGTAGATCTCGCCGCCTTGATGGTCGCATTGGCTGAGCGCAGCATTGGCGAGCTGCAGGTTGAGGCAGGCGCTCGACTGAGCGGCGCGCTTATGCGCGGCGGCTTTGTCGACGAGCTGCTGATTTACCAGGCACCGCTGCTGCTGGGCGATAGCGGGTTGGCGCTGTGTTCTGGTCTGAATATTCACAGCATGAGCGAGCGTCTGGGGTTGACGCTGATCGAGAGCCGCCACGTTGGCGATGATATGCGGCTCTTGTTCCGTTCAAGTGCCTCGCCGTCCTATCCTTAGATCGACGAATCTATTGATCTAGCCGCAGCATCGTTGAACTTGCCGTTACCAACCGTTCGCCCTGAGCCTGTCGAAGGGCACTTCGAGGTCGCTCATGACGAGCGAGTTTTGGCAAGTCTGTAGCGCTTCCAGTCACTATCAGCTCAAAACCCTTCAGTACGAACAGTTGCTGCCCAGACCAAAATTTTTACCAAGGAGTTCTGCCATGTCCGATGCCACCCCGACGCACAACCCCGTTTGCTGGTTCGAAATCTACGTCCAAGACATGCCGCGCGCGCAGAAGTTTTATGAGGCTGTGCTTGCGGTCACGCTAAGCAAGATGCCGGTTCAGGACATTGAGATGGTCGCTTTCCCGTCCAACCAAGAAGGCGGCGGCGCAGCGGGATCGCTGGTTCACATGCCGGGAATGCCATCGGGCGGCAACAGTACGCTGGTCTACTTCGCGTGCGCCGATTGTGCGGTGGAAGAGAGTCGCGTCGTGGCGGCCGGCGGCCGGATTCACCAGAGCAAGATGTCGATCGGTGTATATGGCTTCTGCGCACTTGCGGTTGATAGCGAAGGCAACATGTTCGGCCTCTACTCGATGTCCTGAGCCGACGATGTTTACCGGATTGATAGAAGCGGTGGGGCGAATTCAGTCGCGCGAGTTGCTGGGTGGCGATGCGCGGCTAACGATTGCCTTTGGCGATCTCGCTGTCGAGGGTCTTGCGCTTGGTGAGTCGATTGCGGTCTCAGGCTGTTGTCTAACGGTAGTGGGATTTGACGGCGACTGTTTCGCGGCTGACGTATCCAACGAGACTTTGTCGTGCACCATCCTGGGCAATCTCGCCGCCGGTGATGCCGTCAATCTTGAACGCGCCATGCTGCCGACCACGCGCTTTGGCGGACATATGGTGTCGGGCCATGTTGATGGCGTCGGTGCTGTCGAATCGATTGAGCAGGATGGTCGTGCACAGCGCTGGCGCTTTGCCGCGTCGCCCGCGCTACTGCGCTATATCGCCCCGAAGGGCAGCATCTGCGTCGATGGCGTCAGCCTAACGGTCAATGCGGTCGATGCCGGTGGATTTGAAGTCGCGTTGATACCCCACACCGTCTCGCACACCGCGTTTGCAGATTCGGTGGTGGGCAGCGCCGTCAATATCGAAGTCGATCTGATCGCGCGCTATGTGGAAAGGCTGATGGCATCGGCATCGTGATGCCTGATCACGCTTTTAAATGCGGCGGTGGGCTTAGGCGCGTGTTTAGGCAACGGCTCGGTCAGGCAAGTCGTGTCCGGTCTATCGCTATGCACCCTCGATCGAACGACTGCTGCAGGTGCTAGCGTTCGCAAGGTCGAAGGGTTGGAGTCAGTATGCTTTTTGATCCACTAACGATTGGCGACGTTACCGTCCGCAACCGCATTGCCGTCTCGCCGATGTGCGAGTACTCGGCAGTGGATGGCATGCCAGGCGATTGGCATCTGGTGCATTTGGGCAGCCGCGCAGTGGGCGGCGCTGGTTTGGTAATGACCGAAGCGACGGCGGTTTCACTTGAGGGACGCATTTCGCCTGCGGATACGGGCATATGGAATGACAAACAGCAGACCGCGTGGGCGCGGATTGCGGCATTTATAAACGCGAATGGCGCCGCAGCTGGCATCCAACTGGCGCATGCCGGACGCAAAGCCAGCACTGATAAGCCTTGGAACGGCGGGAAGCCGTTGATGAGTGACGACGGCGGCTGGACGCCCGTTGCACCAAGCGCATTGGCGTTTGCGGAAGGCTACGCCGTGCCGCTTGGGTTAGACCTTGGTGGGATCCGGAAGCTTGTTGATGACTTTGCGAACGCCACCGTTCGCGCCCGAGACGCCGGCTTCAAAGTGATCGAAGTGCACGCTGCTCACGGCTATTTGCTGCACAGCTTTTTATCGCCCCTTTCTAATCAGCGCGATGATGCCTATGGCGGCTGTCTGGAAAATCGCGCGCGTCTGCTGCGGCAAGTTGTCGCCGCCGTGCGCACGCAGTGGCCAGCGCCAGCTCCGCTCTTTGTCCGTGTATCCGCAACCGACTGGGTGGACGCGGGCTGGGATATTGAGGAATGCATCCAGCTGGCCCGCTGGCTGAAAGAGGACGGTGTCGATTTGATCGACTGCTCGTCCGGCGGAAGCGTAGCGAAAGCAACGATTCCTAACGTGCCCGGCTACCAAGTGCCGTTTGCAGCGCGCATTCGACGTGAGGCCGGTATCGCGACGGGTGCCGTAGGTTTGATCACCACGCCGATTCAGGCTGAAGGCATCCTTACAGCTGGAGATGCTGACCTGATTCTTCTGGCGCGAGAATCTTTGCGCGACCCTTACTTTCCGAGGCGGGCGGCGGCTGAGCTAGGCGCGACGATTGAAGCGCCAAAGCAGTATCGGCGGTCGTGGTAGTTCCTTATCAATAGCGGAGTAAGCAAATGACCGATCAGCATGCGTATCCGATTGGCGCGCCGGGGGTTGCATGGGGTGAGACCGAGCGTGCGCAGTGGCTTTCCGCGCAGGTGCGGAAGCGCAGCTATGCCGCTGAGGTGCTGAGCGTGATCGACCGCTTGCGCTCGCGGTTCGACGTGGTGGAATACGGTCGACTCGAATACGCGCCCGATAGCTATCCGCTGTTCGCCGTCAAGTCGCGCACCTGGCGCAATGACTTGCCATGCGTGCTAGTGACTGGCGGTGTGCATGGGTACGAAACCAGCGGCGTGCATGGCGCGCTAGGGTTTGTCGACCTGCACGCCGAGCGCTATGCCGATCGCATCAATCTCTTGGTCGCACCCTGCGTAAGTCCGTGGGCGTATGAGCGCATTCATCGCTGGAATGCGAATGCAGTAGATCCCAATCGGTCGT